>CAIXSE010000353.1 GCA_903921965.1 uncultured Thermoleophilia bacterium
CGCGGTGATCGTGAACATCCGCGGCCGGCTCAAGAAGGACAGCCCGCAGCACCAGCACTCGCACGAGAGCGACTGGATGTTCCTCTACCTGCTGCTGTGGGTGGCGGTGACCGGCGTGCTGCAGAACATCCTGCACCGCTCGGGCGCCGACGAGGCGGCCAACGTCATGTACATCGTGCACCTGATGGGCGTGGTGCCGATGCTGGTGCTCGAGGTGCCGTTCGGCAAGTGGGCGCACCTCGCGTACCGCCCGCTGGCCGTGTACTTCACCAAGGTCCAGGCGCACGCCGAGGTCTCGGCCGCGGCCCGGGCCGAGAAGGCCCGCAAGGCGGCCGCGGAGGCGGCGTGACCTGAGCCGACAGAACAACTCCGTGACAACGGCGGCGGCGCCTCGATGAGACGGCGCCGCCGTTCGTACGTCAGCGGCTACTCCGCACCGTCAGCGCTCGCCGAGCTGCCGACCCGCTCCCGACGATCCTCCGTCGCCACGCTCACAGCATGGCCGTGCCGGCCGCCGAACCAGCGTGACCGGCCTGAGACGGGTCGCCTCCAGAGAGGACGAACTCGAGCGACTGACCTGCGGCCGTACCGGTCGACAATGAACACACGCCTGTTGTTCCTGGCGCCCGCGGGCAGGGAGGAGGCGCGATGCGCCTCGCCGCGTGCAGCCCGGGGAGCGATATCGAGCAGCTCGTGGGCCCGCGTTTCGCCCGCGCGCGCCGGATCATCGTGGCAGACACCGCGTCGGGCGAGTGGACGGCCGTGGACATCACGGCCGATCTCGTCCGACCGGGACACCCGTCGAGCAACCCACAGAAGAGAGCGAGCCCGCATGACCGAGACCCAGACGACCACGCGCATCGCCGTCCCCTCCGAGTCGCCGGGCGGGCTCGACGCCCAGCGCTCCGGCCACTTCGGCCGCGCCGCCTGCTTCACGCTGGTCGACATCGTCGACGGCAGGGTGGCGGCCGTCGGCGTGCTCGAGAACGCCCCGCACGTCGAGGGCGGCTGCATGAGCCCCGTCCTCGCGCTGGCCGAGAACAACGTCGATGTCGTCGTCGTGGACGGTATCGGCGGTCGTCCGCTGATGGGATTCGACCAGCTGGGCATCGCCGTGCACGCCGGGTACGGCGCGGACGTGAAGACCGCCGTTGCCGCCTACGTCAAGGGCGCGCTGCCGGTGGTGGGCATGGAGGGCGCCTGCCAACACTGAAGCGCGACGCACTGCGGCGCGCCGGCTGCCGGCGCTCGGCGACGCACGAGGCGGCGGGCGACCTGCCATCGGGCAGCCCGCCGCCTCGCCGTTTCACACCAGCCGCTGCACCAGGTCGGCGTTGCGTGTCAGCATGTCCCGGAGGACGCCGCGCATGATCTCGAGGGCGTCGATGACGCGCGCGTCGGCCAGCGAGTACTTGACGCTGCCACCCTCGCGCCCCGCGACCACGATGCCCTTCTCCCGGAGAGTCTTCAGGTGGCGGGAGACGGTCGACTGGGGCGTGCCCAGTTCAGCCGCTATCTCGTGCACGTACATGTCTTGCTCACGCAAGGCATAGAGGATGAGGATGCGTTTGGGATCGGCCATCGCCTGGCAGATGCTGGCGTGCAGCAGCGTGACCTGGCATTCCAGCTGTTCGTCCATGGCGCCGCTCCTTCCTCGCGCCGTTGCGCTCTCCTCCGGCCCCTGCTTGGCACTTCTTCGCCTCTCCGGATGTGAGCATACCACGCCAATCCCGAGTGTCGCGATAGCTTCTCTCAGCTAACCGCCCGTCTGCGGCGTCTCAAGAGAAGGGCCGCGGAGGCACAGTCGCCCCCGCGGCCCGCAGAGAGCCGCCACCGCGGATCTCGCTGAGGGACTCAGGTCACTTGACCGTCACGGTCTCGGGGATCGAGCTAGCCTTCATGGCCGTGGCGGGATCCGTGAAAGACGTGCGGAACCACCACGTTCCCTTGGCGGGCATCTTGTACTTGAGGGAGTAGGCGCCCTTGGCGTCGGTCTCCACGGTCGCGACCACCTTGTACGACTTCGCCCCGGGCGCCTTGACGCTCAGCACGAGCTCTGCGGCCATCGCCGGCGCGAGCGTGCCGGAGAGCACGATGGTCTTGCCGGCCTTCACCGAGGTGGGCTTCGCGCCCAGGTACACCATCGGGTTCACGACGAAGATCGCCTCGTGCTGCGCCTCGACGTTGCCCTCGGTATCCTGCGACCAGTACTTGAGCGTGTGCTGGCCGATCGGGAGCGGCACCATCTCGGGATGCGGGTCGACGGCGGCCACGAGGACCGGCGGATCCACCGTGACGTCCCACTCCGTGTGGACGGTGTCGGTGGGCACGACGGAGCAGTCGAGGACGCTCTTGTCGATGCGGTAGTACACGTAGGAGACGCCCGAGGCGTCGGTCGCGTGGAAGCTGAAACTCACGTCGTCGCCGTCGTAGCTGGCGCGCACGTCGGACGTGGTGACCGGCGGAGTCAGGTCGCCGGCGCTCTTCGCGGCGAACGCCGTGACAGCACCTACGGCGAGCACCGCGACGGCAGCGAGCAGCGCCACCGTGAGGATCGTTGTCTTCTTCACTTCAACACCTCCATCCAGGTCCGGGAGCGGCCATGCGCGCCCGGACCGTCACAAGCGGGTCGGGGACTCTCGCGGTCAGTGACCCATCGAAGCGGACTTCGCGAGCGTCTGATCGTGGCACGAGCTGCAGGCCATCTTGGCACCGGTGTACGTGAGGTGACAGGTCCGGCAGGCCTCGACGCTCGGGTCAAGCGCGACGGGGGCCGCCGACGGCTTGGCCATCTGGAAGTAGGTGTTCAGGAGCTCGGTGGTCTTCAGGACGAGGTCGAAGCACGCCTTGCCGCAGCGGTCGCGCTGGAGCGGTCCGCCGTTCTTCGCGCCGGTGGTCATGGTCCACTGCACAAGGGAGGAGTGACACAGCGGCGAGTGGGCGGTGGAGGAGGGGACGTTCTGGAGGGGCACGGTGGCCGGCGCCCACGGCGTCGTCAGGCCGAGCTCGTCCTTGTACGACTTCCAGGCCTGGTTCGTGGGCAGCGCGGTGTTGGCGTAGTACTGCATGATCGCGTCGATGAGGTTGTTGCGGTGGGTGCTGTCGGCGACGCACATGCCGATGAGGGCGGCGGACCCGTTCACCGTGCCGCACACGGTGCCCCACCCGCCGACACCGCCTCCGCCGAAGCGGAAGACGTTCTTCGGCATGGTGCCCCACGAGTCGGCGTACTTGGCGCCGAGGAACTCGATGACCGGCCACCACGAGGCCTCGGCGCAACCGGAGGCGAAGTAGACCTCGAAGGCGCGGCGCGCCATGGCCTCGGGCACGGGCTGGTCGGCCGCGGCGCCCGGGTACGGCCACGGGACGGTGACCGCCGCCGCCGCTTCAGCCGGCGACGCGATCTTCGAGAGTCCCATGCTCGCCACCGCGGCGGCGCCGGCGACCGTCCCGGCGCTGGCGAGGAACTTGCGCCGTGACATCCCCTTGTCTGTGTCGGACATCCTGGTCTCCTTGCTCGCGACTGTCTGACCCCAGGGGACGACGATGATCGAGTCGCGCGAATCCGCCGATCCGGGTGCCGCTCACGCGGCGCATCACTGACCCCCACGGCGGCGGCCCCACTCCATCTATCCCCTGCGAAAGTGCGGATATCCGCTCATCCGCTCTTCCGGATGAGAACGTTATCACGTTCACACGCAGCCCGCCGCAAGAGTTTGTCCGGGTCTGTTCGGGCAGGACCCGAAGGCGCGGCGAGGCAGTGCCCGGCCGGCGCCCTCGATCCTGCGTGCGTCTCGCGGCCAGGAGCCACGACCGCCCGCGCATCCCGAAGGGTTTGGACGGCCGCCTCGCCGCGCAGAACGAGGACGATGGCCGACGACTTCACACCCCCGCAGCCCGACCACATCGAGGACTCCCGCGGCAAGCTGTGCCCGGTGCCGGTGCTGGCCGCGAGCAAGGCCATCGGCAAGGTGCCGGTGGACGGTGTGCTCGAGGTGCAGGCGACCGACGCGGGCGCCGCCGCCGACCTCCCCGCCTGGGCGAAGCGCGCGGGGCACGAGTACCTCGGCATGACGCGGGAGGGCGGCTGCCTCCGGCTCTTCATCAGGCGCCGCGCCTGACGCCCGCCCGGCGCGGCGCCCGGCCTCAGGCCGCGGGCGCGCCCCGGCCTGCCGGCCGCCGGGTCGTCAGCGCGTCTCGGCCTCCTGCACGACCTCGCGCTTGATCACGCCGACGAGCCGCTGCAGTGCGTCGAAGACGTGCTCGCGGATGTCCCCGGCGACGAGCACCTTCATGATGTCGTCGCCGACGGCGAGGGAGCCCTCGTTGACCCAGGCGCGCACGGCGACGATGCCCGGCCAGGTGGCGGCCTCCGCCAGGACCGCCGCCAGCCGCTCCCGGTCCACGCTCAGCTCCATGCCGGTGACGGGCTCGCCGGAGCGCGAGGATCCGCGCACGATGCCCTGGTGCGAGAGCAGCATGCCGATGCCGGCCGCCTCGGGCCGCGCCTTCACCTCGGCGATCCAGACGGTCAGGTCTGGGCTCTCGGTGCTCATCGGCTTCCTTTCGGCGGTCCCGGGTGCTGCCTGCGGGGTACCGGACAACGCTATCACCCGCACCTGTAACGTCCGGTCTGCTGCCGCGTAGAAGGTGGTGTACGCCACCACCCACAAGGAGCGCAGCCATGAAGAGAGCACTGACGATCCTCACCGGCGGACTGGTCCTCGCTGCCGCGGTCCTCGCGGCGGCCGCCGTCGTGCAGCTGGGCGCGGGTCCGGCCGCCGCGGCCGGCCCGTCCGGCGGCAACGGCCCCGGCCCGTCCCAGACAGGCACCTGCGTGGCCTCCGACCCCTCCGTGCCGCTCAGCGCCACCGACGCGGCCGGCCTCCAGTTCATGAGCCAGGAGGAGAAGCTGGCGCACGACGTCTACGTCGCCTTCTCCAGGCAGTACAGCGTGCGGGCCTTCGCCAACATCGCCCGCTCCGAGAGCCGCCACATGGCCGCGGTCGAGCGGCTCATGGGCATCTACTCGGTGCCCGACCCGGTCGCCGGTGCGTCCGAGGGGAGCTTCAGCGACCCCGTCTTGGCGCAGCTGTACGCGTCGCTCACCGCCCAGGGAGCCCAGTCGCTGAGCGGGGCGCTGCAGGCCGGTGTGACCATCGAGCAGCGCGACATCGACGACCTCGAGGCGCGCATCGCCGCGACCGACCGCGCCGACCTCAAGGCCGTGTACGGCAACCTCCTGCGCGCCAGCAACAACCACCTGCGCGCCTTCCAGCGGCTGCTCGGCACCCTCTGAGCCGCAGCCCGGGCGGCCACTGACCCCACCCGGGCCACACTCCGGGCCTTCCTCCGGCCGCCCGCAGGGCCGGCGCCGGCAGCCGCCTTCGGCTCCCGGCGCCGGCCCTTCACAAGTTCCGCACAATCCGTTCAAGAGCGCCGCACAACCGCCCTCTAGACTCGGAGACAGACGGCTGAGGGCGGCGCACGGGCGCGCCCTGGACACGGAGGGGCGGCGCATGGCACCGGAGAGGACGGACGAGGGGGGCAGGAAGCGGGCCCGCCGGCTGCGGTGGACGATTCTCGGGATCGTGCTGGCGGGCATGACCGTACTCGTCACGGCGCACCAGACGGGCCGCGGCTCTGGACGCTGGACCGGGGTCGACTTCCTCTGCCCGTTCGGCGGGCTCGAGACCCTCTACTCACTGCTCACCGGCGACGGCTTCCTCAAGCACACCGCGGCGAGCTCGGTCATCCTGCTCGCCGGCATGCTCCTCATGGCGCTGATCTGGCGCCGCTCGTTCTGCGGGAACCTGTGCCCGCTCGGCACGCTGCAGGGGATCTTCGGCGCCGCCGGCCGCAGGCTCCTGCGGCGGCGCCTCGTCGTCCCGCGCGGCGTCGACCGCGTGGCCCGCTACCTGAAATACGCGGTGCTCGCCTGGTTCGCGCTGTGGACGTGGCAGGCGGCCGAGCTCGTCCTGCGTTCGTACGACCCCTGGGTCGCCTGGGCGCACCTCACCTCGGGGGACCTCCTCGGCACGTACCTGATCGGCCTCATCGTGCTCGTCGTCTCGCTCGCCGGCTCGCTCGCCTACGACAGGTTCTTCTGCAAGTACCTGTGCCCCGCCGGGGCGCTGCTCGCCCTGCTCTCGCGCTTCAGCGTGCTCGGCATCCGCAGGGACCCCGGCGCCTGCATCGACTGCGGCCGCTGCGACAAGGCCTGCATGATGAACATCGATGTCGCGACCGCCGACGTCGTCACCAGCGCCGAGTGCATCTCGTGCAACGAGTGCGTCAACGCGTGCCCCGTCAAGGGCGCCCTCCAGGTGGAGACCCCGGGCGGCCGCAGGGCGACCGCGCTCGCGGCGACCGGCGTGATCGTCGCCGTCATGATCGCGGTGGTCGGCGTGACGACACTCGCCGGGAGCTTCGACTGGCGTCAGCCGGGGCTCGCCGAGGCCATGGCGCAGACCGGCGCCGCGCCCGGTGGGACGTTCGACCCGATGCTGATCAAGGGCTACATGTCGCTACAGGAGATCGGCGAAGCGACCGGCGTGCCGGGCGACGAACTCAGCGCCGTCTTCGGCGTCCCGGCGGAAGAGCTCGGAGCGCCGATGCGCGAGATCAAGGACAAGTACGGCTTCACGCCGGAGGACGTCCGGGCCTGGCTGGCGGAGCGGCTGCAGTGAGCCGCGCGGCCGCGACGGGAGCGAACGGAGCGAGGGTCCCGGGAAGTCCCCGGGGTCGTGGTGTAACACCTGGTGGTCCGGTGCGTAGAAGGGGGTGCAAGCGGGTCAACGACACCTCAAGGAGGACCCCGATGAAGTTCTTCAAGACACTGCTGGCCGCCGGAGCCGTCTCCCTCATGGTCGCGGGGGCCGCCTTCGCCGGCACCGCTACCCTCGACCGCGACCGTCAGCAGCTCAAGGACGGTAGCTGCACCACGGTGGCGGCGAAGGGCGCGCAGAACGGCGACCGCCTGCAGGACCAGGACCGTCAGCAGCTCAAGGACGGTAGCTGCACCACGGTGGCCTACCGGAACGGCGCTCGCAGCCACTCGCAGACGGGCAGCGGGAGCGGCACGCAGGATCGCCAGCGCCTGCACGATGGGACCTGTGTGGCGGCCTGACGAGGATCGGGACTCGCATGCGGACGGCGGGCGTGCGCCCGTCGTCCGCATGCGTGCAGGATACGGAGGCAGCCGGCGACACGGGCGCCTCGAAGGACGAAGGGCAGGTCAGGTGGATCGCAGTGCGCGGGCTGACGAAGGCAAGGACGCGGAGAGGCGAGACGTCGCCGCCTCCGGGCGCGCCCGGACGGGCGGCACGGACGGCGCGGAGTGGTTCGAGCAGCTGTGGGCGGACGCCCACGCGCGCATCTACAACCTCGCCGCCCGTATCGTCGGCGACCGCGACGCCGCCGCCGACATCACCCAGGAGGTCTTCCTCCGGGCGTTCACACACGCCGACGACGTGCGCAGGACAGACGACCCCGTCCCCTGGCTCTACCGCGTGGCCGTCAACGTCTGCTACGACCACCTCAGGCGACGGAAGGTGAGGCCGACAGCCCCACTGGAGGCGGCCGGAGAGGTCGCGTCCTTCCACGACGGTTTCGCCGCGGCCGAGACGACGCGCGCCGTCGAGACCGCGCTCGGCACGCTGACCCCGCGCTACCGCACGGCCCTGGTCCTCAAGGACCTGCACGGGCTCGACACCGGGGAGATCGCGAGCGCGATGGACGTGACGCAGCCGACGGCGCGGGTCCTGCTGCACCGCTCGCGGGCCGCCTTCAAGAAGGCGTTCCGCCAGGTCGCCCCGGCCGGCGGCGTCCCGGTGGCCGGACTCGCCGTGCTGACCGCGCTCCCCGTGCCGCCCGGGCTGCAGGTTCCGGTGCCTCTCGTCCCCGTGCCCTCGCCCCCCGGGCCGGGGACTCCGGGTCCGGACCTGTCGGGCCTCGGGGCGCCCACGACGGGAGCCTCCGCCGCGCCACTCGCGCCGGCGGCGCTCTCGCCGGCGGCGGCCGTCCCGGCGGCGGCACCTCTCCTCGCGCCCGCCGCCGGCGTACTGGCAAAGGTGGGCAGCGTCATCGGCCTCAAGGCGGCGGCCGTGGCGAGCGCGGCGGTCATCGCAGCGGGCGGGGTGGCGGTGGTCGCGACCGAGCCGTCACCTCACACGACCGCCTCGCCGGGCAACGGAGCGGCGACGGCCGGCCCCCACAGCGGGAGCGCGGCGGGCGGAAGCTTCAGCTCGCCCGGCCCTGGGCTCGGCGCCGGCGCAGGGAGCCGGGGAGGTGTCGCCTCGGGCGCGGACGGCACTGGGCCGCGCACGACCGGCGCGGGCGGCGGTCCGCAAAGCGGCGTGAGAGCAGGCGGCGGAGCCACTGCCGCCAACGGCCCAGGCGGAGCAGGCGCGGACCCGGGTCCGGCCGCACGCCCCGGCGGCGGAAGCGGGGGCGGGGATGCGGCCCCCGGCGCGAACGGTACCGGCGCATCCGGAGCCGGCGGTCAGGGCGGTGCCGGGGCCGGGAGCCAGGGTGAGCCGGCAGGCCAGGGCGGCGACGGGCAGGCGGCGGGTCCGCAGGACGGATCGGGAACGAAGGCGCCCGGCGGTACAGGCGGCGACACCGGCGGCGCGCAAGGCTCGGGTGAGCCGGCCGGCCCTGGTGCGCCTGACACGGGCGAGCCGGCCGGCGGACAACAGGACGACCCCGGATCGACCGCCGGTCCTCAGGACGGCGGATCGGGTCCCGGCGCTCCGGACGAGCCCGCCGGCCCCGAGCAGCCGGCCGGCGACACCGGCTGGACCGGGGACTCGGAGAGCACAGGGTACTGACCCTCCCCGCAGGGCGCCTGCGCGCTTCGGCGCGCTTCTGGCGCCGGACGTGACGGCGGCTCCGCGGCGGCAGGTGGGGGGCTGTCCGCCGCCGCGGAGCCGGTCACTGAGAGGCGCTCTCGCGGCGCCCCCCTCGCCGAGCCGGTACTCGAGGCTCAGCCGGCGGGCGCCGGCTTCCGCGCCACGAGCACCACGTGGCAGCAGAGGCCGTCGCCCTGGTCGTGGGCCTCTTCTTCTTCCAGGCCCATGTCACGGGCGATCTGCCTGACGGCCTCCAGCCCGAGCACGTGGTCGAGCGGAGGGCCGACCTGACGGTCCTTGTCGCCCCAGTCGAGCACCACGAAGAGGCCGCCGGGGCGCAGCAGCCGGGCGGCCTCGTCGAGCGCCCCCGGCTGGTCGTACAGGTGGTGCAGCACGTCGACCATGACGACGCGGTCGGCGCAGCCGTCCTCGACCGGGACGTGGTTGTCCGCTGTCACGACGACGTCGACGTGTTCGAGCAGGTCCCGCCCGAGACGCTCGCGCAGCTTCGCGGCCAGCTCGGGCAGGGCCTCGACGGCGATCACGAGGCCGTGCGGCAGCGCCGCGGCCACGGCCTCGGTGTACACGCCGGTGCCGGCGCCGTAGTCGACGACGGTCTCGTCACCTTCGAGCCGCAGGAAGCGGACGACGTCCGCCTGCGGCAGCGCCTTCAGCCGCTCGGGCGCCTCGAGCCTGGGGCCGTGCTCGTGATGGAACGCTTCGGCCATCTCTTCGTCTCCTCGCGTGTCCTGCGTCAGGACCCGGGCAGGGCTTCCACGGCCGTGACCGCGAACTCCGGCGGGTCGTGGAGGTGCTTCTTGACGCTGCAGAGTTCCATGGCGTTGACGATGGCGCCTCTGTACTTCTCGGGGAACTCCGGCGGCAGGGTGAGTTCGATGCCGATCTTGCCGATCAGCCCTTTCTCGCGGTCGTACTCCATGGTCATGTCGATGCCGGAGCCGGTGGGGTCGATGCCGCGCTGCTGCATGAACCCGAGCGCGAAGATGCCGGCGCAGGTGCCGATGGAGGCGAGGAACAGGTCGAACGGAGCGGGCGCGGACCCGTCGCCGCCGCCGCGGGCGGGCTGGTCGGTCTCGATGGTGACGTCGCCGTAGTCCGCGTACACGCGCTTGCCGCCCGGGACGTAGATCTTCATGTCCGCCATCGTCCGTGCCTCCGGCTATCGTCCTGGGGCCTGGCCCTCGGCGGGCCGGCCCGGTTTCACTGCCCAGCTGATTTCCATGTTGC
>CAIXSE010000354.1 GCA_903921965.1 uncultured Thermoleophilia bacterium
GCGCTGACCCGCACCGCCCGGCGGGCTGCCTACCCGTCGGGATGCCCGGGAGCCGGTTCCGCGTGCCCCCTCCACGTGGGAAGGCACCGGCGATCCTGACCCGTCGCAGATCCGACGGACCCGGGCGCCCGGGCAATCAGGCTTCGTCCTCCATCAGGCTCATGGTGAGCCGGATCATGAGGTCACGCTGCGAAGGCTCGCTCTCGGCGATCAGCAGGGCGAGCGCCACCATGGCGTTTTCGGCGATGCGCGGGCTGCCGTCCGCGCGGGCGAGCAGGCCGTTCTTCGCCAGGTACTCCAGGAAGAGGAGTGCTCCGATGCGCTTGTTGCCGTCGGAGAAGGGGTGGTCCTTGATCACGAAGTAGAGCAGATTGGCGGCGCGGACCTGCACCGACGGGTAGAGCGGCTGCCCGTCGAAGGTCTGCTCGATGCTGCCGAGGATGGCCGCGAGCTGCTCACCGCGCTCCTTGGCGAAGAGGCCGCCGGCCTGTCCGCGCTCCGCGAGCGAGGCAGCGAGGTCGGCGATGAGCTCGCGTGCCATTGGCAGCTCGAGACGGAACGACTCCGCCCGCGGCTTGGGCGGGGCGGACCCGAGCCGGTCCTCGTCGTACTCCAGCAGCAGACGCCAGGCACGCGTGTAGCGCTGCACGACATCGAGGACGGCAGCGCCCTCCTCGCCGACGAGCTCATGGCGGGTGAGCCTGCGCGCGAGCAGGTCCACTGCCTGCTCCACCTCACTCAGGCCGCGCTCAGCCAGACGTCGGTCGTTGAGCGTGAAGCCGCGCAGCAGGTGCTCGCGCAGGGTGCTCGTGGCCCAGATGCGGAACTGCGTGCCGCGGGCGGAGTTGACGCGGTAGCCGACCGAAATGACCGCGTCGAGATTGTAGTGCTTCAGCGAGCGGCGGACGCGACGGACGCCTTCTCGTTGAACTACCGAGGAATCCTCGGTAGTTGCGGATTCGTCGAGCTCGCCCTCGGCGTACACGTTCTTGAGATGCAGGCCGACGTTGTCGGTCGACGTGTCGAACAGCTCCGCCATCTGCCGCTGCGTGAGCCAGACCGACTCGTGCTCGAGGCGTACGTCCAGCCGCACGTCGCCATCCGGGGACTCGTAGAGGACGACCTCACCGCCGGGGATGTCAGGACTTTCACTCATCGCCGCCCGAGCGTAGCGGCGACCCGGGCCGGCGGCAAGGATGACAATGGCCCTGGTCGCGCCGGGCTCAGAACATGTCGTGCTCCACCGGATCGACGTGGACGGCCTCGTCGACACGCTCGGGGCAGTCGGCCGCAGTGACGTCGCAGAAGCGGCACTCGCTTAAGCTGGGCACCTTGACAGCCGGTTCGGCTCCGCCGACCCGCTCTATCACCCCGCGGAGGAGCGCCTTGAGCGGGTCGGTGAGCTGCTCGGGCGCGATGGGCACCGACGTCTCGCGGTACTGCACCTCGCCGGCCAGGCGCACGTCTTTGCAGCCGGCGTGCGTGAGCGGCAGCACGCGCATGTACGTGAGCACCTGGAACCAGTCGGAGTCGCGCTGCTTGCCCGACTTGCAGTCGACGACGAGGCCCTTGCCGTCGCGCACGGCGACGATGTCGGGCTTGCCGCCCAGCGTCGCGGCCCGGCCGGGCAGCGTGAACTTGTTCTGCTCCTCGACGGTGACCGTCCACCCCTCGGCCACGAGCTCCTCGACGCGCGTGCGCACCATCTCGCCGTGCGCAGCCTTCCACGCGGCCATGTTGAAGTCGCTGGGCCGCTTGGCGAAGTCCTGGAA
>CAIXSE010000355.1 GCA_903921965.1 uncultured Thermoleophilia bacterium
CCGCGAGAAGCTCGACGCCATCGGCGCCGCCGCGGCGACCGCCTCCAACGCCGTGTTCTTCAGCGGCATGACGGTGGTGCTCGCCATGGTCGGCATGCTGATCGTGCCGATGTCCATCTTCGCCAGCCTCGGCCTGGGCGCCATGGCGGCGGTGTTCGGGGCCGTGCTCGCCGCCCTCACCTTGCTGCCGGCGATCCTGAGCCTCCTCGGCGACCGCATCGACGCCCTCAAGGTGCCGTACCTGTACCACGCGGTGCACCGGCCGGGGCGCGAGGGCTGGTGGGGCCGGGCCGCGAAGACGATGATGAAGCGCCCCGCCGTGGGCCTCGCGCTGGGCGCCGTCCTGTTGCTGCTCCTCGCGGCGCCGACCCTGTCCATGAAGACCGGCGGGTTCAGCGCCGCGTCGTTCCCCGACTCGTACTCGTCGAAGCAGGGGCTGACCATGCTCCAGCGCGACTTCCCCGCCGGCCTCAGCCAGCCGGTCTCCATCGTGGTGGACGGGGACCTGGGCGACACGAAGGTGCAGGACGCGCTCGGACGGTTCCTGACCGCCGTCGACGACGACGGCCGCTTCACGCCGGTCGGCGTGCAGACCAGCGCCGACGGCTCCCTGGCGGTCGTGCGCCTCGTCCAGGACGCCGAGGCCATGACCGACAAGGCGCGGACCAATGTGCTCGCCCTGCGGAACGACCTCATCCCCGAGGCGTTCGGGGACGGGCCGGCGAGCGTGTATGTCGGCGGTCAGACCGCCGGGGACATCGACTCCACGACCCTGACGGAGTCGTACATGTGGATCGTCATCGCCGTCGTGCTCTCCCTGAGCTTCGTGCTGCTCCTCGTGGCCTTCCGCTCGGTGGTGGTGTCGCTGTCGGCGATCGTCATGAACCTGCTGTCAGTGGGCGCCTCCTACGGGGTCATCACGCTGGTGTTCCAGAAGGACTGGGGCGCGAGCCTCGTCGGCCTGACGCCGGTGTCCACGATCGAGTCGTGGGTGCCGCTGCTCATGTTCTGCGTGCTGTTCGGGCTCAGCATGGACTACCAGGTGTTCCTGCTCAGCCGCATCCGCGAGGCCTGGGGCGAGAGCCACGACAACCGCGACGCGGTGGTCTTCGGCGTCCAGTCGACGGCGAGCATCATCACCGGCGCCGCGCTGATCATGGTCGCGGTCTTCGCCGGCATGGCGAGCGGTCGCCTCGTGGTACTGCAGCAGCTGGGCCTGGGCCTGGCGGTGGCGGTGCTGCTCGACGCGTTCGTGGTGCGCACCGTGGTGGCGCCGGCCATGATCGCCCTCATCGGCGAGCGGTTCTGGTGGATGCCGCGCTGGCTGGAGTGGCTGCCGCGCATCGGCGTCGAAGGGCCGGCGCCGGCGAAGGACGACGCCGGAGACGGCGCCGCGCGCGCCGGGGCGGGCGGGAGGCTCGCGGCCGGGATGACGACGGGGCGGCCGGAATGAGCACCGCCGGCCCCGGGGGAGGAGCGGCCGGCGCCCCGGGCGACCGCCGGCGCGCCGTGCGGCGCACGCAGACGCGCAACGAGATCCTGGACGCCGCCGCCGAGCTGGTCACCGAGCAGGGCGCCGAGGCGCTGAACCTCAGCGAGCTCGCCACCCGCGCCGGCTTCAGCAACGCGGCGTCGCTCTACCGGTACTTCTCGAGCAAGAAGGAGATCATGGCCGCGCTCATGCGGCGCGGCCTGGAGCTCCTCGAGGAGCACCTCCAGGACGTGCCGGCCGACCTCCCCCCCGAGGAGCAGCTCGTGGAGTTCTGCCTCGCATACGTCGAGTACGCCCGCACCCACCCCGGCGAGCGGGCGCTGCTCCTGACGACCACCGCGGTGGTGGCCCCGGAGGACCGGGCGGCCTCGCTTCCGCAGGCCTTCGTGGAGCGCGTGTTCGGCCTCATCGCCGCGGTGATGGTGGAGGGCGAGGCCGCCGGACGAGCCGGCGGCGGGCAGGTGCCGGCGGCGGGGTACCCGGGCACCTCGGTCGGCGACCTGGACCGGCAGCTCCAGGAGGCGGGCCGGCGGGACGCGGGGCACGGCGGCGGGCCGGACGTGGGCGACGTGTTCGCCATGCTGCACGCCGTCTGGGCGCTGGCGCAGGGCATGGCGGAGTACGACCGTCTGTACACGGGCCCGGAGCGCGAGGTGCTGCGCAGCCGGCACCGCGAGGTCTTCAGGGCCTACGTCGAGGGCTCGAAGCTGGCGTGGCGGCGCGGGTAGCGGCTCAGGGAGCCGACGACGCCCACCTGACCGCCGCCGGCGGCCTGGGCCGGGCTCACGATGAAGGACCCCGGCCGAGCAGCCGCCGCGCGGCACGGCTCCCTGCCGCGCGCCCCAGCTCGCCGTCGTCGCCGTAGCG
>CAIXSE010000356.1 GCA_903921965.1 uncultured Thermoleophilia bacterium
CCGATCGCCATCGCCGGCCTCAAGCGCTTCGTCAGCGACTACGCCTACGACAACGTGCCCCTGCCCGAGAAGGCCGAGGTCACGTACAAGGAGAAGGTCGCCGTGGTCGGCGCCGGCCCCAGCGGCCTCACCGCCGCCCGCGACCTGGCGCTGCTCGGCTACGCCGTCACCGTCTTCGAGAGCAAGCCCGAGCCGGGCGGCATGCTGCGCTTCGGCATCCCCGAGTACCGCCTGCCCAAGGCCGCCCTGCAGCAGGACATCGACCGCGTGCTCGCGCTCGGCGTCGACCTGCAGTGCGGCAAGACCGCGGGCACCGACTTCACCGTCGACGGCCTCATGAAGAAGGACGGCGGCGGCTACAAGGCCGTGTACCTCGCCGTCGGCCTGCAGGGCGGCCGCACGCTGCCCATCCCCGGCGCCGACGCCAAGGGCGTGTTCGACGCCGTCGGCCTGCTCAAGTCGGCCACGCTGGGCGAGAGCGTCGACATGGGCAAGAACGTCGTCGTCATCGGCGGCGGCGACGTGGCCTTCGACGCCGGCCGCACGGCTCTCCGCCTCGGCGCCGAGAAGGTCACCATCAACTGCATCGAGGACGACCAGAGCGTGCCGGCCTCCGACGACGAGCTCAGCGAGGGCCTCGACGAAGGCATCGCCTTCAACTGCTCCTGCATGCCGTCGCAGATCATCACCGGCGCCGACGGCCGCGCCTGCAAGGTCGAGTTCCTGGCCTGCTCGCTCGGCGAGCCCGACGCGCGCGGCTGGCGTCCTCCGGTCGCCATCACCGGCTCCGAGCACGAGCTCGAGTGCGACACCGTGATCTTCGCCATCGGCCAGAGCATGGTCGAGGACTTCACCGAGGGCGCCAAGGGCCTCACCGTCGAGCGCGGCCAGATCCTCACCGACAAGGCCACGCTGGGCACCGGCGCCAAGGGCGTGTTCGCCGGCGGCGACTGCGCCGCCGTGGGCCCGTGGACGGCCATCGAGGCCGTGGCCGCCGGCCGCCGCGCCGCGCGCAGCATCCACAACTTCCTGCGCGGCGAGGACCTCCTCCCCATCGAGGACGACCAGCTGGACGAGGCCAAGCCCGAGGACGCCGTCCTCGAGCAGACCGCCGTCATGGCGCGCATGCTCATGCCGCACCTCCCCGGCGCGGCCCGCAAGGTCACCTGGGACGAGGTCAACACCGGCTTCACCCGCGAGCAGGCGGTCGACGAGGCCAGGCGCTGCCTCGACTGCGCCATCTGCTCCGAGTGCATGGAGTGCGTCCGCGCCTGCGGCCCGGGCGCCCTGCTGCACAACGAGCGCGACGCCGAGTACACCTACGACGTCGGCGCCGTGGTCATGGCCACCGGCTACGACCTCTACGACCCCGGCGAGAACAGCGAGTGGGGCTACCGCCGCTACCCCAACATCTTCTCGTCGCTCGAGTACGAGCGCATGCTGAGCGCCTCCGGCCCCACCATCGGCGAGGTCAAGCGTCCCAGCGACGGCAAGCACCCGAAGAAGATCGCCTTCATCCAGTGCGTGGGCTCCCGCGACCAGGAGCACGAGTACTGCTCCAGCGTGTGCTGCACCTACGCCAACAAGCAGGCGATGCTCACCATCGACCACGAGCCCGAGTGCGAGCCCACCATCTTCCTCATGGACATGCGCGCCCAGGGCAAGGGCTTCGACGCCTTCTACCAGCGTGCCATCGACAAGGGCGTGAAGTTCATCCGCCAGCGCCCGTCGTACATCAAGGAAGACCCGCTCAGCGACGACCTCCTCATCAGCTGGGAGGACGACCAGGGCAAGCTGCACGAGACGCGGTTCGACATGGTCGTGCTCTCGGCCGGCCTCGAGCCCGCGCGCAAGGCGCAGGAGGCGGCCGGCCACGTCGGCGTGGCGCTCAACCGCCACGGCTTCTGCCAGCTGCACGAGTTCAACCCGCTCGAGTCGAGCCGCAAGGGCGTGTTCGTGGCCGGCCCGTTCGGCGAGCCCAAGGACATCCCCGACAGCGTGGCGCAGGCCTCGGCCGCCGCGGCCCAGGTCATGACCGGCCTCGCCGACTCGCGCGGCACGCTCACCGTGGACAAGGAGTACCCGGCCGAGCGCAGCGTGGTCGGCGAGGAGCCGCGGGTCGGCGTCTTCGTCTGCCACTGCGGCAGCAACATCGCCGGCGTCATCGGCGTCGAGAGCGTGGCCGAGTACGCCCGCGACCTCCCCGGCGTCGCCTACTCCACCGACACCATCTACACGTGCTCGTCCGACAGCCTCTCGCTCATCCGCGAGAAGATCGAGGAGCACAACCTCAACCGCGTCGTGGTGGCGAGCTGTACGCCGCGCACGCACGAGCCCATCTTCCAGGACACCCTGCGCGAGGCGGGCCTCAACCCGTTCCTCTTCGAGATGGCCAACATCCGCGACCAGGCGAGCTGGGTGCACGCCAAGGAGCCGGAGAAGGCCACGCAGAAGGCC
>CAIXSE010000357.1 GCA_903921965.1 uncultured Thermoleophilia bacterium
AAGCCGGCGAGCCGGTGGTTCCGTGCCGCCAAGAAAAGCCTCTAGGGAGTGCGTCTGGTGCCCGTACCAAAACCGCCACAGGTGGGCAAGTAGAGAATACTAAGGCGATCGAGAGAACCCTCGTTAAGGAACTCGGCAAAATGGCCCCGTAACTTCGGGAGAAGGGGCGCCCTGCCTGGTCAGACCGCACGCCGGTCGAAGCTGGGCGGGGCCGCAGAGAATTGGCCCAAGCGACTGTTTACCAAAAACACAGGTCTCTGCTAAGTCGAAAGACGATGTATAGGGGCTGACGCCTGCCCGGTGCCGGAAGGTTAAGAGGAGATGTTAGCTGATCGCAAGAAAGGCGAAGCATTGAATTGAAGCCCCGGTAAACGGCGGCCGTAACTATAACGGTCCTAAGGTAGCGAAATTCCTTGTCGGGTAAGTTCCGACCTGCACGAATGGCGTAACGACTTGGGCGCTGTCTCAACGAGGGACTCGGTGAAATTGTAGCATCGGTGAAGATGCCGATTACCCGCAGAAAGACGGAAAGACCCCGTGAACCTTTACTGCAGCTTGATATTGGAACTTGGTGCACGTCGTCCAGAATAGGTGGGAGGCTGTGAAGCAGGGACGCCAGTCCTTGTGGAGCCACCTTTGGGATACCACCCTTCGTGTACTGGGTTTCTAACGCCTGGCCGTGATCCGGCAGGCAGACAGTGTCAGGTGGGCAGTTTGACTGGGGCGGTCGCCTCCTAAAATGTAACGGAGGCGCCCAAAGGTTCCCTCAGTACGATTGGAAACCGTACGTAGAGTGTAAAGGCACAAGGGAGCTTGACTGCGAGACTGACAAGTCGAGCAGGGACGAAAGTCGGGCTTAGTGATCCGGCCGTGGAGAGTGGAATCGCGGTCGCTCAACGGATAAAAGGTACTCCGGGGATAACAGGCTTATCCTCCCCAAGAGTCCACATCGACGGGAGGGTTTGGCACCTCGATGTCGGCTCATCGCATCCTGGGGCTGAAGTAGGTCCCAAGGGTTGGGCTGTTCGCCCATTAAAGCGGTACGTGAGCTGGGTTCAGAACGTCGTGAGACAGTTCGGTCCCTATCTTCTGTGGGCGTTGGAGATTTGAGAGGGGTTGCCCCTAGTACGAGAGGACCGGGGTGAACAGACCTCTGGTGTATCAGTTGTCGTGCCAACGGCACTGCTGGCTAGCTACGTCTGGAAGCGATAACCGCTGAAAGCATCTAAGCGGGAAGCGCGCCTCGAGATGAGATCTCCCACCATCTTGAATGGGTAAGGGCCCAGGTAGACCACCTGGTTGATAGGCTGGATGTGTACGCACAGCAATGTGTTCAGCAGACCAGTACTAATTGCCCGAGGGCTTGACTTTGAACTACACCTGCCGCTCTGCAGTTTTCAGGTCCGTGTCCGTGTGCCGGCACGAAACTTTGGCACCCTCTGGGTGCGCGAGTTTTCGGCGGTCATAGCGGAGGGGTCACACCTCTTCCCATTCCGAACAGAGTAGTTAAGCCCTCCAGCGCCGATGGTACTTCGGGGGCAGCCCCGCGGGAGAGTAGGACGCCGCCGGATCTTTGTACGAAGGCCCGTGAGTCTCAGGACTCACGGGCCTTCGTCGTTCTGCCGGCGGTGCTGGCGACGGGTGCGTGCCCGGTCATGCCCGCTCTGTCTCCGCCGAGGCTCAGTACACCGGGCCGCACCCCGTGGACTCGAAGACTTCGCTCGTTGTGCAGCCTTCGAAGTTGATGCAGCCCTCGACGCTACAGGGTGACAGCTGCCCGCCGTCGACCGCGTCCAGGTCCGCGTCCGAGAGCGTCGCGGCCGGCGCGGGGAGCACCAGGTGCCGCACGGTCTCCGTGTCCTCGACGACCTTCACGCTCGTGCCCTCGGGGAGGGTCACCCCTTCACCCGCCAGGGTGGCGGCCGGATCGGCGATCAGGCGCGCCTTGAACGCTTCGTCCTGCAGCGCCTTGGCGACGACCTGGCCGAGGGGGTTCTCTTCTGCGGTCATGG
Source organism: uncultured Thermoleophilia bacterium (assembly GCA_903921965.1). The sequence continues at coordinate 2,013 of CAIXSE010000357.1, forward strand.
CATGTCCTTTCTCGATGTGATCGACGTCCCAACGATCATCGGCGCGGTGTCAGTCGTGCCCGACCCGGCCGAAGCACCTGCTCACTGCCTCCGCGGGCGGCGCCGCGGGAGCCGGCTCACCCCCTGTCCGCTCGACGTTCTGGACACCAGTCAGGATCCTGCGCTCGACGCACCCCCTCCGGGGATGCTCGCCCGACCCTTGCCGCCGTGAAGGGACTCCAGGTCGTCGTCCGGGAGGTGTCGCCCGCGGAGCGCCGGCCTCCACCAGGCTGTCCCCGGCGAGCGCTCTGGTGGGGTCGTCCCGGGGCGAGGACCGCGGTCTCCGGCGCGGCTCTCACGGTCGCGCCTCGTCGGCGCCGTTCGGCTTCGCCCGCTCGATCATGTCGCGCACGTAGGCCCGGTCGTCGTCGGAGAGCCTGCACCAGCCGGCCACGATGTCCTCGAAGAGCGTACGCGTCTGCTCGCAGAACAGCGGATCGGCGCGGTGCATGTCGCCGGTGCGGCCGAGGTTGTCGTAGAAGCAGCCGCCGCCACAGAAGTGGCGCGCCCAGCAGGCTCGGCAGGCGGGCAGGTTCTGGACGACCGCGCGGTGGTAGTCGGTCGGACCCTCGGCGGGGCGGCCGCCGACGTCGCCCATGCGGAACTCCTCCAGGCCGACGAAGCGGTGACAGGGGTAGATGCCGCCGTCCACCGAGACGGCGCGCAGGCCACGTCCGACGCCGCAGCCGTAGTGGCGCTTGCGTCTGACGGCGAGCTTGTCCAGTTCGAGGACTTCTGCCGGGGGCTTCGCCGGGTCGAACGCGCGCCGGGCGATGGCCGCGAAGAGGCCGGCGGACTCCGCCCGCCGGTACGCGAGCATGCGAGCAACCTGCTCTTCGCGTTCCACCTGCTCCCGGCAGCAGCCGTCTTCGTGGAGCACCACGGGCGAGGCGAGGAACACGCTGTGCCTGGCGAAACCGGCCTCATCGAGGCCACGGCGCACGGCGAAGGGGTCCGTGTGGCCGTACACGGTGGCGCGCCCCCTCAGGTCGGGGAAGGCGGGGCGAAGGCGCTGGACCGCCGCGACGACCTCGGCATGCGAGCCGCGGCCGTCCTTGAACGGCCGCTGGCGGTCGTGGACCTCGGGAGGGCCGTCGCAGCTGACCAGCGGCCGGATGCGCTCGGCGGCGAGGTAGACGGCCACGTCGTCGTCGATGAGGGTGGCGTTGGTGGTGATGCTGAAGCTCACCTCCTTGCCGCAGGCCGCGGTGCGCCCCCTGGCGTACGCCACGACCTCCTGGAGCACCGGCAGGTTGAGCAGCGGCTCGCCGCCGAAGAAGCCGATGCGGAGCTCGCGGGCATCGCCCGAGCTCGCGAGCAGCCAGTCGACCGCGGCCCGGCCCGTCTCGCTGCTCATCAGGCCGCCACCGCCGTAGGTACCGGAGTCGCCGTAGCAGTAGCTGCAGGCGAGGTTGCAGCTCTGGGTCAGGAAGAGGGCGAGGTTGCCGACCGCTCCCGGGGAAGAACGGCCCGGCGTGGCGGCGTCCTCGTGGCCGCAGAGGTCTTCGGGTGCGGCCGCAGGTCCGGCCTGGTCTTCGGCCACGAGGCCGGCCGCCTGCAAGGCGTGCATCAGGCGTTCGGGGACGAGGGTCCCCGGCATGAACGCGAGGCGGGAGATGCCGTCGGCGAGGGCAGGATCGATCGGCGCGACGGTCATGTCGTCCACGATCAGCACGAAGCAGGCCTCGTCGCGGCGCACGACGTGGTGCTCCTTGAGGGAGACGCCGCCGTAGAGCCTGCGTCCGTCGACGCTGAGCGTGTAC
>CAIXSE010000358.1 GCA_903921965.1 uncultured Thermoleophilia bacterium
CGCCACCGCCGGCGCCGGCTGGGGCCTGCTGGCGGCCCTGCTGTTCGGCGCGACCTTCGTCGTGTACGGCTACGCCGACGGCATCCCGGCCGTCTCGGCGGCGGCCTGGGGCCGGCTCACCGGCATGCTCGTCTTCCTGCCGTTCGCGCTGCTCAAGGTGCCGCTGCGCATGCAGCCGCGGCTGTACGTCAGCACCACGGCCGCGGCCGTCCTGGACAGCGTGGCCTACGTGAGCATCGCCGCGGCGCTCGTGATCGGGCCGGTCGCGGTGGCCGGCGTGCTCAGCGCGCAGTTCGCGACGATCGCCCTGGTGCTCGGCGTCCTGATCCGCCGCGAGCGCCTGGCGGCGCACCAGCTCGCCGGCCTGCTCTGCACGATCGTCTCGGTCGCGCTGTTCGCGCTCGGGGCCTGAGCGGCCCCGCGGTCGCGGGCGGGCGCGAGGGGCGCGCGCGGCGCGCGGAGACGGGCCGGGGAAGGAGCGAGGCCCGGAGGCCGGGCGGAGCTTCGTCCGCCCGGCCTCCGGGCCGCTCAGGCCGGCAAGGCCGGCGTCACTTGACCTTGCTGATGTCGATGTTCAGCTGCTTGATCTCGGTGAGCTCGTCGAAGCACCAGTCGCTGAGCTCGCGGCCGAGGCCGCTCTTCTTGATGCCGCCGAACGGCGAGAGCTGGTCCCAGCAGTTGTTGGTCTCGTTGATGAGCACGGTGCCGCACTCGATGCCCTCGCCGAGCAGGAACGCCGTGCGCAGGCTGCTGGTGAAGGCTGCGCCCTGCAGGCCGTAGGGCGTCTCGTTGGCGATGCGCAGGCACTCGTCCATGTCCTTGAAGGTCATGACCGGCGCGACCGGACCGAAGGTCTCGTCGCGCGCCATGAGGAAGTCCGACGTCACGCCGTCGACCACGGTGACCTCGGCGTACATGCCGTCGATGTTCCCGCCGAGCAGGAACCTGCCGCCGCGCTCCTTCGCGTCGTCGAAGTGCGCCTGGACCTTGGCGACGTTGCCGAGGTTGTTGAGCGGCCCCATGTCGGTGCCGGGGTCGAGCGGGTTGCCCACCTTGACCCGGCTGGCCCGCGCGACCAGCTTCTCGACGAACTCGTCGTGCACGGCCTCGTGCACGAGGATGCGCTCGGAGGCCGTGCACACCTGGCCGGCCAGGTAGAAGCAGCCGGTGATGGTGGCCTCCACGGCCTCGTCGAGGTTGGCGTCCTCCCACACCACCAGCGGGCCGTTGCCGCCGAGCTCGAGCATGAGCCGCTTCACGCCGGCTATCTGCGTGAGGCGCTCGCCGGTGGCCGTCTCGCCGGTGAAGTGGATGGCGGCGGTGCCGGGGTTGCTGACGAGCTCCTCGCCGACCACGGCGCCGGGGCCGGTGACCACGTTGATCGCGCCCTTGGGGAAGCCGGCCTCCTCGTAGATCTCGGCGAGCATGAGGGCGCTGTACGGCGTCGTGCTCGCCGGCTTGAGGACGATCGCGTCGGCGGCGGCGAGACCGTGCGTGGCGGCGATGTTGGGGATGTCGTGCGGCCAGTTCCAGGGCGAGATGATGCCGATCACGCCCATCGGCTGGCGGATGACGAGGATGCGCTTGTTGAGCGTGTCCTCCTGGATGGACGGGTTGATGCGGCCGCGGTAGCGCTTGATGCCCTCGGCCGCCTCCACGAAGTGCGGGGCCGAGTAGTCCTCGATCTCGCTGATCGCCTCGGTGATCGTCTTGCCGCACTCGCGGCAGAGCACGCGCGCGTCGTGCTCGAGGCGCCGGAAGGCGATCTCGCCGGCGCGCGTGAGCAGCTTGGCGCGCGCCGGCACCGACAGGCTCGCCATCTCCTTCTGCGCCTTCTTGGCCGCCGCGATGGCCTTCTGTACGTCGGCCGCGGTGCCCTTGGGCACCGAGCCGATGAGGCTGCCGTCGCCGGGCGACCACACGTCCATGCGCTCGCCGCTCTCCGACTCCACCCACTCGCCGCCGATGTACATCTTGTAGTCCATCGGCGGGTCGGCGGGCGCGGGGTACGGCGTCGGGTACGGACCGGCGGCCCGGGTTGCCTCGGTTGCCATGCTTGGTGCCTCCTCCACTCGTACTGCAGCGTCTGACGTGGTGCGGGCTAGCCGAGCTTGCGCTTCAGGCGCTCCACGCTGTTGATGGTGATGCCGAGCAGGCCGGCGATGCGCGCCTTGGCCTCGAGGCCGCGCGCGGCGCCCGGCACGGCCGTGATGACGCCGATGTCCAGCTCCTCGCGGACGCGGCGCATGACGGTCGAGTCGCAGATGTCCATGGTGCTCAGGCCGAGCTTGTCGGCCACGTACCGCTTCGCCTCCGGCAGCCTCATCTTGCGGGTCATCTGCATCCGTGCCACCAGGTCTCCGGTGGTGCGGATGCCGCCCATCGAGGACGCCAGCGCGTGAGCGATGCTCATGCCGCTGGGGTCGCCGGTGCCCACCTACAAGCCGTCCACCTTGCCGATCATGACCATGGCGGCACTGCAGCGGGACACCACGTCGGCCGGAGGCAGCTCGAACATCGGCACGCCCCCCACGCCCATGCCGACGTTGGCGTGCACGGGGATGCGCGCCTCCGCGGTCACGGCCTTGACGAAGGTCACGGCGCGGGCCAGGTTCCAGGGCGTGCTGCGGCGCGTGTTGGTGTTCACCACGGGGCCGAACACGTGCGCCCCGGCCTTCTCCACCACCTTGAGCTGCTGGTGCGGCCACATGCCGGCGAGGCGCTCGCCGTCGTAGGTGAGCTGGCCGTGGAAGCCGAGCACGCACTCGGCCGCCATGCCGACCTCGACGGAGACGTCCGTGTTCTTCGCCGTCCACTCCACCGCCTCCAGCGTGGCGAGGAACTCGCCGTCGCCGGTGGAGGCCGTGGTGTCGTAGTTGATGCCGTCCACGCCGACCTCGGCCATCTTGCCGGTCATCCAGATGACGTCGTCGCGGCAGGCCGCGAGCGCCTCCTCGGTGGCCTGGCGGGCCTCCGCGATCTGCCCCCTGGGCAGCAGGTCGGAGGGGTTGGGGAAGGGCCCGTCGGGCCGGTAGTACAGGCCCAGGTTCGGCATGAAGCCGTAGTACACCGGGATGATGCAGTTGTGCAGCACCCCTTCGACGTTGGTCTGTTCGAGGACGACGATGGCCTTGGCCGGCTTCACGGAGTAGTCGAAGTGGCCGATCTCCATGGTGTCGAAGCCGAAGGCCCGCTCGAAGGTGCGGAACGCCTGCTCGCGGGAGAGCGGCAGGCCCACGCCGCTCGAGAGCTGGGCCGAGTACAGCGAGTTGGTGGAGCCGTCCTTGGTGAGCACGACCTCGCAGCCGCGCTCCACCCCCCAGATGCGGCTGGGGCAGGCGAACATCTCGAACAGGTAGTCGAGCTCGTCCTGCTCGAGCACCGCGATCTTGCCCTTCTTGGCGGCGTCCTGCGAGCCGGCGAGCAGGTCCTCGCGCAGCTCTTCGGGCGTGAGCTCGACGCTGTAGCCGTCGCCCATGCGGGTGACGATCGTGCTCACGACGCGCCTCCCTGCTTCGCCCCGGCGCTCTCGAAGCGCTCGTAGCCGCCCTTGCGCAGCGGCTTCACCACCAGGGCGGTGAGGAGGGCGTAGACGACCGCCGAGGCGAGGAGGGCGGGGATGGAGGCGCTGACCCACTTGAACAGGCCCGTGTTGTGGCTCACGTAGGTCACGGGGTCGAGCAGGTACCAGTAGAAGACGCAGCCGACGGCCGTGGCGATGAACGCGGCGGGGTTGAAGCCTCCCCAGAAGTTGTAGCGGCTGGCCGGCGAGTAGTCGAAGAGCGACACCATGTCGAGCTTCTTGCGGCGGAAGAAGTAGTAGTCGGTGATCTGGATGCCGCAGATCGGCGCGAACACGAGGCCCAGGAAGTACATGTACGTGAGGCTGTGGTCCATGAACCAGTTCGGGAAGAAGGCGGCGATGATCGCCACGGGGGCGAGCACGATGAGTGTGGTCCACCGCCAGTTGAGCCGGTACTGCAGCGCGGGGATCTGCTTGAGCCCGATGCCCGTCGCGTACACGCCCACGATCGCGGTGCCGATGTTGGCGAGCGCGATGAAGACGACGGCGACGATGCCCATCCACAGGCCGGTGACCTTGACGAACGAGATGGCCGGGTCGGGGTCGCCGGTGGCCAGGCCGGCGTAGAGGCCGATGAGCCCGATGACCCCGGTGATGAGGCCGAGGCAGATCATCGAGGGCATGAGGGCCTGCTTCACGCTCTTGCTCATGCGCATGATCCCGCCCATGTACGGCCACCACGAGAGCACGGTGGCGACCAGGATCTCGAAGCCCAGGGTGTAGTCGAGGTGCAGGTCGCCGGACGCGTAGGCGGGCTTGCCGGCGGCGATCGTGTCCCAGCCCACCTGGGTGATCAGCCGGAACAGGACGATGAGGCCCGCGATCACCACGGCCACGGCGATCCAGATGGAGTTCCTGCGCACGGAGTTCGCGCCGCCGATCACGAGGTAGAACACGTAGGCGATCGTGGCGAGCGACACGATCACCGAGACGCGGTACACCCAGTCCTCGCCGATCACGCCGCCGGCCGCGAGCACGTTGGCGGCCGCGCGCCCGAACAGGATGATCAGGATGCAGTTCCACCCCACGATCGACGCGAACTGGGCGACGATGCCGAACACGGAGCCCTTCGTCCCGTACTGCGGCTTGCAGGCGGCGATCGTGTCGATGCCGTACTTCACGCTCACGGGCATCGCCGCGACCGTGACGAAGTACATGCCGACGAGCGAGCCGGCGATCATGGCTATCGTCCCGAGACCCGCCGTCAGGTACCACGAGACCGCGCCGCCGATGGAGTAGCTCCAGGCGGCGATGCCGGCGGAGATGGTGACCGCGAAGACGCCCAGCAGCCCCCAGTTGCGCTCGCCGGGCAGGACGGGCCAGCTGCCCTCGGCAGCTTCGTGGATGGCCGACTTCTCCATACCTTTCGTCACGCTAGCCATAGATCAGCCACCCCCCGATCATCAGGGCCGCGGGGATGATGAGTCCCACCAGGGCCAGGATCCACTGGTCGCCGGCCGTCGGGTCGGCGCCCTCGTACTCAGGGTCGCTGTTCACCAGCTCCAGCCGCGACTCGAGCTCCCGCTTGAGCTCCACTACTTCCTGATCGGTCGGCATGTGGTCTTCCCCTTCGTTCGTCTGCCGCAGAACGACCCGCGCCCCTGCGCGGGGTCGTGCGTCCGTGAATCAGGCCGTCACCTCCGGGGGTCCGGGGACCGTTGCAGGCACGTGCAGGAAGGGCTGTTCATCCATCCGGGGGGATGAATACGCGTGAAGGTAGCGTGTCCGTCCGGCGGATGCAATGGCCCGGGCCGCGCCGCGGGACGCTAGCGCAGCACCCTCTCCAGGCAGCCGCGGAAGGCCCGCAGCGTGGGCTCCGGGTCGTAGCCGGGTCCGTGGATGGACGCCTGCACGGCGATGCCGTCGATGGCCGCCGCCGTGAGCTGCCCCAGCCCCTCGAGTTCGGCCCGGCGCGCGCCGTCCAGCCGGTCCACGCCGAGCCACTCGGCGTTCCACGCGTACCAGATCTCGTACAGCCGCGTGAGGCGCGCCCGCAGCGCCCTGTCGCGCAGGGCGTGCGGCAGGATGTCGTAGAAACCGCCGAACGTCGACGGGTCCACCGACATGCGCCGCACGCTCGCGATGAAACTGTCGAGGCGCTCGTCCAGCGTGGCGTCGGGCGCGAGGTCACGGGCCATGGAGGCGCACTCGTCGAGGACGATCTCGTCGACGACGGCCTCGATGAGCCCCGCCTTGCTGCCGAAGTGATAGCGCGTGGCCGCCTTGTTGACGCTCGCCTCCTCGGCGATGGCCTCGAGCGTCAGGGCGCCGAAGCCTCGTTCGGCGATGATGTGCTTGGCGGCCTCCACGATGCGCTTCGCCGTGGGCGAGAGCGGCTCCTGCGGCACGCCGGCCGGGTCGGCGGGACGCGGCGCCCGCAGCCTGGACGTCTTCAAGGCGGCTCACCTTTCATTCATCCGGATGGGTGACGGACGGGCGCATGATACGGCCTCCCGCACCGCGAGGCAAGGGGGCGGTCACACGGCGAGGCGCCGCACGGCGTCGGCGTACCGCGCCGGCCGCGCCAGCAGCTCCTCCGGCGGGCGCCCCAGGTCGGTCCCGCCGGTGATGACGCCGCGCAGCACGCCGGCGCCGCCGATGTCGCCCAGCAGCACGGCGCCCACGACGCGCCCGTCGCGCAGGAACAGCCGACGGTACGAGCCCAGCGCCTCGTTGCGGTACGTCAGCGCCTCGAGTCCCCCGCTCTCGTCCGGCCGGGTGATGCCGATGGACGCCACCGACAGGCCGAAGAGCGTGGTCACGTTCTCGGCCACCGAGCCGGGGGTCGTGACCTCGTGCCCGGCGAGGTTCGCCCCGGCCACCAGGCCCTGCTCGCAGGCGTCGATCCAGTTGGTCACGGGCTCGTTGCGGCGCGTGACCCTGTTGCGGCACTCGGCCACATCGCCGGCGGCGAAGACGCCCGCGTGCTTCGCGCGCATGCTCCGGTCGACGACGATGCCGCGGTCGACCCGCACCTCCGACGGGTCGACGAAGCCGAGGTTCGGCTCGATACCCTTGCCGGCGACGACGAGCCCGGCCGCGAGCTCGGCGCCCGAGGTCAGCCGCACCAGGAAGCCGTCCGCGGCCTTCTCGAGCCCGGCCACGTCGGCCCCGAACAGGAACTCGACGTTGGCGGAGCGCTCGACGTGCGCGCGCACGAGTCCGGCGGCCTCCGGGTCGATGTTCTGCGACAGCAGCTGGTGCGACGAGACGACGCAGGTGACGCGGCGGTCGGGCCTCGCCAGCGCCGTCGCGACCTGCAGGCTGACGAGGCCGGCGCCGAGCACGACGACGTGCGCGGCGCCGGCCGCACGCTCGCGGATGCGGCGGGCATCCGCGAGCGTGCGCAGGTAGCAGACCTCGGCGGCCGCCGCGGGGTCGAGGTCGCCGCCGAGCCTGCGCGGCGTCGCCCCGGTCGCGACCAGCACCTGGTCGTACCGCAGCGCCGACCCGTCCGCGAGCGCGACCGTCCGCGCGGCGGCGTCCAGCTCGACCGCCGCCGCGCCGAAGCGGCGCTCCACGTCCAGGGCGCGGTAGCCGGCGTCGTCGCACAGGTACAGCGCCTGCTCCTCCACCTTCTCCCGCAGGTAGTAGGTCGTGAGCACCGGCGAGTACGCCGGGCACGGCTCGGGCGAGACCATGGTGACCCGCGCCGCGCCGCCGTGCGCGCGGTACGCGCGCACGGCGGACAGCGCGGCGCCGCTGTTGCCGAGCACCAGCAGGTGCGGACGCGTCATGGCCGGCCGGTCAGCGCCGGGGGGTCGTCACGGCGACGCGCGGCCGGCGGCCCGCCGCGGACGCGCCGGCGCCTTCGGCCCCGCGGCCCGGGCTCACGCCGGCCCCGGCACGGCCAGCCCGAGCTCGGCCGCCTTCTCCGGCCGCAGGTTGCCCTGCTCGTCCCAGCCGCGCAGCTCGTAGTACGGCGGCAGCATCTTGTCGAGCTCGCAGACGTGGCCCTTGGCCGGGCCGTCCGGCATCGGCGTCTTCAGCATCCGCTCGGGCAGCGTGTCGTCGGCCGCCGTCATCCCGGCGCGGCGGTTGAACAGCGTCTCGAGGTTGAAGATGCGGTCGCCGGTGCGCATGAAGCCCTCGTGCCCGCCCATGTCGATGCCGGTCGCGGCCTCGATGAGCTCGCGCATCTGGTCCTCGTGGCAGCCCATGAACCAGACGAAGTTGCACACGCCGCACGAGTCGATGAGGCAGAACCAGTCCTGCACGTCGACGGCCAGCTCGGGCTTGTCGTCCCAGCGCAGCGGGTCCACCGCGTCCAGGCCGCGGTCGGTCGTGACGCGCCAGCCCACCTGCCCGTACAGGTCGAGGTCCTGGAGCTCGCCGCGGATGTGGCACGCCCCGCGCGGCTGCGTCGCGTAGCCCAGGGCCATGCCCTGCAGGGCGCGGCCGTCGTAGCTGGGGAACTCCTGCTTCTTGACGCCCATGAAGTACTCGGTGTGGCCGTAGTGCTCGGTCATGCGCCAGGCGCCCTCGGCGAGCAGGTCGCCGAAGCCCTCGCGGTCGGCGATCATCTGCGTCAGCCTGACCATGCCCTCCGCGTCGCCGAACGGCAGCGGGAAGCCGATGTCCTCCGCGGGGATGATCCCGGCCTCGTACATCTCCATGACGCA
>CAIXSE010000359.1 GCA_903921965.1 uncultured Thermoleophilia bacterium
ACGGCCTGCCGCGCCGTGGTGATCACCGGCTGCGGGTAGAAGCCGAGCACCACGAGGGCCGCGATCATGGCGCCGAACATGCCCAGCTCGCGCGGCCCCAGGTCGGGCATCTTCCAGCCGTGCGTCTCCCTGCCCTGGAAGACGCGCTGCATCAGCCACAGCGAGTACACCGTCGCGAACACCAGGCCGACGGCACCCAGCACCGCCGCCCACTTCGCCACCTGCCAGGTGCCGACGAGGATGAGGAACTCGGCGACGAAGTTGCCCAGGCCGGGGATGCCGAGCGAGGCCATGGCGAAGAACATGCCGACGCCGCCCATCTTCGGCGCGACCCACCAGAGGCCGCCCATCCTGTCCATGTCGCGGGTGTGGATGCGGTCCTGGAGGGCGCCGACCAGGATGAAGAGGGCGCCCGTGGAGAGGGCGTGGCAGACGAGCTGCAGCACCACGCCCTGCAGCGCCAGCGTGTTCCAGGCGAAGATGCCGAGCAGCGCGAAGCCCATGTGGCTCACGCTGGTGTAGGCGACGAGGCGCTTCGCGTCCTTCTGCGCGTAGGCCATGATCGCCCCGTAGATGATGCCGATCACGGCCAGCACCATGCCGATCGTGCGGAAGTCGGCGGCGGCCCCCGGGAACAGCGGCACCATGAAGCGGATCATCCCGTAGGCGCCGATCTTGATGAGCACGCCGGCGAGGATCACGGAGCCTGCCGTCGGCGCCTCGGTGTGCGCGTCGGGCAGCCAGGTGTGCAGCGGGAAGGCCGGCAGCTTCACGGCGAAGGCGGCCAAGAAACCGAGCATCAGGAGCATGGCGGTCGACGATGCCATGGGCGTCCCGAGCAGCTGCGTCACGTCGAAGGTGTAGACGCCGGTGGCGCGCCCGTGGATGAAGTACAGGGCCAGGATGGCGAGCAGCATCAGCAGCCCGCTGGCCTGCGTGAAGATGAAGAACTTCACGGCCGCGTACACGCGCCGCTCGTGGCCCCACAGCGCGATGATGAAGTACATCGGGATGAGCATCATCTCGAAGAAGAAGTAGAAGAGGAACAGGTCGAGCGAGAGGAAGACGCCGGCCAGGGCGGCCACCGTCCACAGCACCGTGAAGTGGAAGAGGCCGAGCCGCTTCGTGATGCCGCGCCACGAGCAGAGCACGGCCAGCAGGCCGAGGGCGAACGTGAGCAGCAGCATGATGAGCGTGAGGCCGTCCTCGGCGAGGAAGAAGCTGATGCCGAGCGAGGGGATCCAGTCGTAGCGGAGCTCGGCGATCCACGTGCCCTGCAGCAGGCCGGCGGCGGTGTCGCCGCGCACGGCGAAGTCGGCGCCGAGCGTGCTCGCCTTCGCCGCCCACTGCACGGCGACGAGCACCAGCGGCACGGCGGTGCCGGCGACGGCGACCCAGCGCGCCGCGAGCGGCGCGCCGAGGCGCGCCGCCAGCCAGGCGAGCGGCGCCGCCACGGCCGGGATGAGGATGTACCACAGCATGGTCATCCCGGCCTCACCGCAGCACCACGAAGGCCAGCAGGACGACGAGCCCGGCGCCGGCCACGCCGATGTACAGGCGCAGCAGGCCGGTCTGGGTGGAGCTGAGCACGCGCCAGGCGGCCAGGTTGAGCCAGGCGATCCCTTGGATGGCCGGCTCCACAAGGTCGTGGCGCGCCCAGTGCGCGAACCACTTCACCGGCTTCACGAAGACGTACTCGTAGGCCACGTCGAAGCCCCAGTCGGCGCGCCACCAGGCCGAGACGCCGGCCACGAACGGCGTGCGCGCGAACGCGTCGGTCCGCGCCCGCCAAGGCATCCAGACGAGGTACGACAGGCCGATGCCGGCGGCGACGACGACGATCGTCACGAGCGCCGCCGCCGCAGACTCCGCCCACGCGCCCTCGGCCCACGGCGTGCGCGGCAGCACCGTGTCGAGGAAGTCCTCGAAGGGGTGGAAGCCGCTCAGCCACTCCGGCATCCAGACGAGGCCGCCGACCACGGCGAGCGTCGCGAGCGTGTAGAGCGGCACCATCTGGCGCCAGCGAGGCTTGCGCGTGACCTCGGCGTGCTGCGTGCCGAAGAAGACGATCCAGACCAGGCGGAACGAGTACAGCGCCGTGATGAGCGCCCCGCCGATGGCGCCGGCGTAGAACCAGGCGTTGCCGTCCACGCTGCCGAGGCTGGCGGCGATGATGAGGTCCTTGCTGTAGAAGCCGTCGGTGACGAACGGCAGCGCGGCCAGCGCGGCGGCGCCGACGACGAAGGTCCAGAAGACGCCCGGCAGCTTCGTGCGCAGGCCGCCCATCTTGAAGATGTCGTGCTCGTCGTCGAGCGCCTCGATGATCACGCCGGCGCAGAGGAAGAGCAGGGCCTTGAAGAAGGCGTGCGTCATGAAGTGGAAGACGGCCGCCTCCCAGCTGGCCACGCCGAGCGCCAGGAACATGTAGCCGATCTGGCTCACGGTGGAGTAGGCGAGGGCGCGCTTGAGGTCCTTCTGCACCAGCGCGCTGAAGCCGGCCAGCACGAGGGTGACCGTGCCGACGACGGCGACCGCGAGGCGCGCGTCCGCCGCGAGATCGAAGATGACGTTGGTGCGCGCGATGAGGTACACGCCGGCCGTGACCATGGTGGCGGCGTGGATCAGTGCGCTGACGGGGCTGGGACCGGCCATGGCGTCGGGGAGCCACGTCTGCAGGGGCACCTGGGCGCTCTTGCCCACGGCCCCGCCCAGGATCAGCAGCCCGGCCGCGACGACCACGGCCGAGTTGGGCGCCCACTGCGCCTGCGCCGCCTGCATGAGCGGCTGGATCTGCAGCGTCCCGAGCTGGGTGACGAGCAGGAAGAGGCCGGCGGCCAGCGCCGTGTCACCCACGCGGGTGACGATGAACGCCTTGCGCCCGCAGTACACGTTCTGCGGGTCCTCCTGCCAGAAAGAGATCAGCAGGTAGCTGCAGAGGCCCACGCCCTCCCACCCCAGGTACAGCAGCAGCAGGTTGTCGGCGAGGACGAGGACGAGCATCGAGGCCACGAACAGGTCCAGGTACATGAAGAACCGCGTGTAGCCCTTGTCGTGCTCCATGTGCTCCGTGGAGTACAGGAGGATGAGGAAGCCGACGAAGGTGATGACCAGCACCCAGATGACGCTGACGGCGTCGAGGTAGAGGCCGACCGTGGGTGCGAAGGTGCCGACGCTGAACCAGGTCCAGAGGACCTGGTGGTAGGCGTCGCCGGCCGGCGGCGAGGCGATGAAGCTGCCGCAGACGAGGAACGCGACCAGCGCCGAGAGCCCTACGGACCCGGCGCCGATCCAGGCCGTGGCCGCACGGCTCAGACGGCCGTTCAGCAGCGTCAGGACGACGAAGCCGGCGGCGGGCAGGGCGGGGATGAGCCAGAGGAGCTGCAGCATCCGCTAGCCCTTCATCTCGTCGGCGTCGTCCACGTCCAGCCGCCCGAACTGGTGCCGGAAACGGATGGCGATGCCCAGGCCGACGGCCACCTCGGCGGCGGCCATGGCCAGGACGAAGATGAACATGACCTGGCCGTCGGCGTGGCCCCAGCGCGCGCCGGCCGCCACGAAGGCGAGGCCGGCGGCGTTCAACATGATCTCGATGCACGCCAGCACGATGATCAGGTTGCGGCGCACGAGCAGGCCGGCGAAGCCGATGCAGAACAGCACGCCGGCCAGGATCAGGGCCGTGTTCAGCGAGATGCCCGCCATCACACGGCCTCCCCGGATCCATCCGGCTCGTCCGGAACGGACGCTTCGTCCGCCGCCTCGGGCGCCGGGCCGGCCGGCGTGTCCGCCGGCGCGTCCGCCGGCGCCTCGTCCGGCTGCGCCGCCACGTGCCGCGCCCCGACGAGGGCGGCGAGCAGCAGCATGCTGGCCAGCTCGACGCCGAGCACGTACGGGCCGAACAGCGAGGCGCTCACCGCGGCCGGGCCGGCTTCGCCGCCGGCCAGCGCCGCGTCCTCGAGCTGCACGCCGTAGACCACCTCGGCGAGCAGCACGGCGACCAGCACGACGGGGCCGATCCAGGCGCGTCGCGGCACCTTCAGCTGCTCGTCGGCGCGCACGTTCAGCAGCATCACGGCGAAGATGAACAGCATCATGATGGCGCCCGCGTACACGATCACCTCGAGCGCGGCCACGAACGGCGCCCCGAGCGTGAAGAAGATCACGGCCACGGCGAACAGCGACACCACCAGGTACAGCAGGGCGTGCACGAGGTTGCTGCGCGTCACCACGAGCAGGGTCGCGACCACGGCCACGGCGGCGGCGATGTAGAACATCACGGTCACGGGAGCAGGTCCCTGACGTCGCCGGGCGGGGCCTCGCGCTCGGCCTCGCCCTTGTCCTTGCCGCCGATCGCCAGTCCGGCCACCTTGTAGAAATCGTGGGTGTGGCGCTTGCCGGTCCCCGCGATGAGCAGGTCCTCCTTCTCGTACACCATGTTCCGGCGGTCGTACTCGCACATCTCCACGTCGGGCGTGAGCTGGATGGCGTACGTGGGGCACGCCTCCTCGCAGTACCCGCAGAAGATGCAGCGCGAGAAGTTGATGCGGAACCACTCCGGATAGCGGCGGCCGGTCTCGTCCTGGGTCGCCTGCAGGGCGATGCAATCCACCGGGCAGGCGTCGGAGCACAGGTAGCACGCCACGCAGCGCTCGCCGCCGTCCGGGTCGCGGGTCAGGACGATGCGCCCGCGGTAGCGCGGCGGCAGGTAGGTCATCTCGTCCGGGTACTCGATCGTGTCGCGCCTGTGGAACGCGTGACCGATGATGACGCCGATGCCGGCCAGCGTGGAGACGATGGTGCGGCCCACGCGCGGCACCAGGCTCTGCCCCCGCCGCGCGAGCTTGCCGGTGACGACGACGTCCGTGGTCAGCGGCGGGTGCGTGGCCTCGGGCTCGGCGGGCGCCGGCGGCCGGGCGTCGGCCAGCCCGGTCACCGCCGGCGACGGCAGCGTGCCTCCTCCGGTCTTGAGCTTCATGCGCACCTCGTGCTCCTCGCTCATCGCCCCGGCCTCACTGGACACGCGCCACCACGATGGCGCCGGTCACGAGCAGATTGACGAGGCTGAGCGGCAGCATGGCCTTCCAGCCGAGGGCCATCAGCTGGTCGTAGCGCGGGCGGGGGAAGGTGGCGCGCGCCACGATGAAGCAGCTGATGAAGATGAACGTCTTGATGAGGAACCACAGCCAGCCCGGCAGCCACGGCCCCAGCCAGCCGCCGAAGAACAGCGTCGTGATCAGCGCCGAGATCAGCGTGATCGCCACGTACTCGCCGACCATGAACAGGCCGAACTTCATGCCCGAGTACTCGGTGTGGTAGCCGGCCACGAGCTCGCTCTCGGCCTCGACGAGGTCGAAGGGGATGCGCCGCGTCTCGGCCAGCGCCGCGATCACGAACACCACGAAGCCCACGAACTGCGGGATGACGTACCACACGCCCCGCTGGCCCTCCACGATGTCCTGCAGGTCGAAGCTGCCGGCGAGCAGCACGACGCCCACCAGCGAGAGGCCCATGAACACCTCGTAGCTCACCATCTGCGCGGCGGCGCGCAGGCCGCCGATCAGGGAGTACTTGCTGTGCGACGACCAGCCGGCCAGCACCACGCTGTACACGGCGAGCGAGGACATCGCGAGGAAGAACAGCAGGCCGACGTTCATGTCGGCCACCACGACGCCCCGGTAGATGGGGATGACCATGAACGACAGCAGCGCCGTGACGAGCACGATGGACGGCGCCACGATGAACACGGGGCGGTCGGCGAACGGCGGCACCCAGTCTTCCTTGAAGAGGATCTTGAAGGTGTCGGCCAGCACCTGCAGCAGGCCGGCCGGGCCGGCGCGGTTGGGCCCGAGGCGGTCCTGGACGACGCCGAGCAGGCGGCGCTCGTACCAGATGAGGCCGGCGGCGATGGTCATGACGACGACGAGCACCCCGAGCACGGTGATGAGTGACCAGTACCAGGCCATCACAGGGCTCCCCACGTGTGCTGCGCCGGGGCCGGCGGGCGCGGCAGGATGCGGCCGCGCGCGGGGAGGGCGATGTACGGCACGCGCGGCAGGCCGACGGGCACGCCGGCCACGCCGTCGGGCAGCGACGGCAGCACCCGGAAGGTCGTCGCGAAGTCCATCCACGGCAGCCAGAGCGTGACCGGGTCGCCGTCGGCAAGGCCGAGGCGCTCGGCCGCGGCCGCGTTGGCGGCCACGTACGGCCGCGGGGCGCGCGCGGCGATGCCGGGTTCGCGCGCGCTCAGTTCGTCGGAGCCGAAGAAGTGGTGCACCGGCACCAGCAGGAGCTCGCCGCCGGGGTGCGGCGCGAAGCGCGGCGGCGCCGGCACGTCCTGCGGCCGCGCGGCGGCCGGGCCGTGCGCGCCGTCGAGCAGGCGCACGCCGCCGGAGCCGCCGCGGAGCGGGCCCATCACCTCTTCCTGCAGCTTGTGCAGGCCGTTGTTGGAGTTCCAGCCCGGCGCCCAGACGCGCGCCAGCAGCGGCGCCGGGGATTCGAAGGGCCTGAGGCCCTCGAGCGAGAAGGCAAGCGGCGAGTCGCCGTCCGGCGCCGGGCCCGGCTCGTGCATCGTGCGGTCGGCGTCGAGCGCCGTGCGGCCGCTGTTGCGCTGCGCCTGGCGGGCGACGCGGCGCCCGTCCTGCCGCCAGCCCGGCGGCGGCGCGGCGGCGGCGACGCCGCGGAACTGCGGCAGGTCGTGCTCGAGCGCGGCGAGCACGTCGGTGTCGTCGGTCCAGCCGCGTGCCTCTTTGACGTCGCCGCGCAGCATCAGGTCGCGGAGCCAGCGCCAGGCTTCCTGCGTCTCGCCGCGCGGCGGCAGCACCGCGAACGAGCGCTGGGCGCGGCCCTCGTTGTTCACGTACGTGCCGGTGGAGTCGGCGAAGGTCGGCACCGGCAGCACCACGTCGGCGTGCCCGGAGATGGTGTCTTCGAGCGCGGTCAGCACGAGCAGGTCGGGCGCGCGCCGCACCATGTCGTCCACGAGCAGTGGCGCGGCGCGCCGGTACAGGTCGTTGCCGAGCATGGCGACCACGTCCACCTCGCCGCGGGCAACGGCGGCGATGGCCTGCGAGAGGCGGCCGGCCTCCATCATGCGGAGCCCGGCGCTGTTCACCTCGGGTACCGTGAGCACCAGGCGGGCGGGCTCGCGTGGGGCGGCGAGGACCTCGGCGGGAGGCGTGTCGCCGGCCGACGCCGTGCCACCCGGCTCCTCGCCGGCCGCCGCGGCTCCGGCCGGCGCCTCGTCGCGCGGCAGGGCCGCGGCGAGCC
>CAIXSE010000360.1 GCA_903921965.1 uncultured Thermoleophilia bacterium
CTCGCCGGCGTGCGTGATCGGCGCCCACACGGCGGCGAGCTCGCCCCAGTACTCCATGTCCTGGAACCCCGAGGTCGCCGCGTCCACGGCGTCGTCGGGGTAGGAGATGACGACCTCGCGCTCGCGGACCACCTTGAGGAAGTCGGGGATCTCCTGCAGCGCGTGGACCTCGCCGACCCACTCGCGGTCGCGCGGCGTGAGCCCGCGGGACCAGATGGCGAGGGCGCGCAGGGAGTCGCGCTCGGGGAGGTAGTCGTAGATGCAGCACTCGTAGCAGTGGAGCGCCTCGGCGATCTGCTCCGCGAGCACCGCCAGGGTGTCGCTGAGGACGTCGTCGGCGAACGCGCTCGAGGCGATCGCGAAGCCGCTGGCGGCGATGTGGGTGTCGTGTCCGCGTCTCATGGTCATTCACCGGTAGGGTCGGCTGAAGTGACCTGTCGGTTCATGGAACGTTCGTCGTGGAACGAACGTTTATGTCCCCTGCCGATACGTGTTTGTTAGTAGCGGACCATGAGCTTCTTCGTGGCCGCGGTGAGGCCGTCCACCGTGAGCTCGAACATGGGGAAGACCTCGCGCACCTTGCGGATGGTCACGCTGCCGTAGGCGTGCTCCCAGTCGCGCTCCGGGATCGTGTTGAGCCACACCGAGTGGTCGAAGTGGCGGCGGAGGCGCCTGAGCCACTCGATGCCGGGCTCGTCGTTGCCGTAGCCCCACCAGATGATGCCGTCGCGGGCCGTGAGCTCGCTGGGGGCCATCGCGGCGTCGCCCACGAGGATGAGCTTGTAGTCGCCGGGCAGCTCCTGGAGCACGCGCCGCGTGGAGACCGCCTCGGAGGTCGTCATGCGCGTGCTCGTGTACAGCCAGTCGTAGACGCAGTTGTGGAAGTAGTAGTACCGCAGGTCCTTGAAGTGGCTGCTGCGGTTGACGGCGCTGAAGAGCTGGCTGCAGAGGCGGATGTACGGGTGCATCGATCCGCCGACATCCATCAGCAGGATGACCTTGACGGCGTTCCTGCGGCTCTTCCGCCAGACGAGGCTGAGACGGCCGGCGTTGGAGGCCGTCTCCTCGATGGTCTCGTCGAGGTCGAGCTCGTCGGGCACGCCCTCGTTGCGCGAGCTCAGCCGGCGCAGGCGCCGCAGGGCGAGCTCGAACTGCCGCACGCCGACCTCCTGGTCGGTGCGGTAGCCGCGGTAGCGGCGCTCGCCGGCCACCTTCACGGCGGACCTGCTGCGGCTCTCGCCGCCGACGCGGATGCCGCCGGGGTGGAAGCCGGAGTGGCCGAAGGGGCTGGTGCCGCCGGTGCCCACCCAGTAGCTGCCGCCGTGGTGGGCCTCGGTCTGCTCGAGGAGCCGCTCTTCGAACATGCGCTTCAGCTCGTCGAGGTCGAGGTCCTCGAGGAGTGCCGCCAGCCGGCGGCGGTCGTCCTCGCCGAGGCCCGGCATCGAGAGGGGGTCGGAGAGCCAGTCCCAGACCTCGTCCTGGATCGCGACGGGCGCCTCGATGCCCTGGAACATGGCGGCGAACGCCTGGTCGTACTGGTCGAAGTAGGCCTCTGACTTGACCAGGACACTGCGTGCGACCGCGTAGAACCCGTCCAGACCCGGGGACGCGAGGCCCAGGGCGAGCGCCCGCATGAGGGCGAGCCACTCGGTGACCGTGACCGGGACGCCGTAGGCGCGGAGCAGGAAGAAGAAGTCGGTGAACACGGCCTCAGCGGTCGCGGAGCTGCCTGAGCACGCGACGGATGGCGAAGACGAGCATCACGACGAGGACGGCGACGATGACGATCGCCGCGACGAGCTCGAACGAGCCGGTGACGGGCACTGGTGCCTCCGCGGCGCCGGGCCTGCTACAGGGCGGCAGGGCACGTCATCGTGCCGCCCCAAAGCCCGTCTGCGTCGGCTTTTGCCGCCGGCCGCCGGCCAGGGCGCGCTGCGCCACGTCCACGTCGTGGTCCTTCTTGAGGAGCACGCCCATGAACGGCAGGCGCGCGGCGATGACCTGCGGGTCGACGCCGCCGCGCGCCAGCGCCTGCACCCAGTCGATGAGCTCGCTGGTGCTGGGCTTCTTCTGCAGGCCGGGCACGTCGCGCAGCCAGTAGAAGGCCTGGATCGCCAGTTCGAGCAGCTTGCCGTCGAGGTCCGGGACGTGGACGCGGACGATGCGCTCCATCATCCCGGCGTCGGGGAACTCGATGTAGTGGAAGACGCAGCGCCGAAGGAAGGCGTCGGGCAGCTCCTTCTCCGCGTTGGACGTGATGAGCACGATGGGCCGGTGCACGGCCTGCACGTCCTCACGGGTCTCGGGGATGTGGAACTCCATGCGGTCGAGCTCCCACAGCAGGTCGTTGGGGAACTCGAGGTCTGCCTTGTCGATCTCGTCGATGAGCAGCACGACCCGCTCGGGGCTGCGGAACGACTCGCCCAGCCTGCCGAGCTTGATGTACCGGGCGATGTCGCTCACGTCGCGGTCGCCGAACTGCCCGTCGTACAGCCGCTGGACGGTGTCGTAGACGTAGAGGCCGTCCTGGGCCTTCGTCGTGGACTTGATGTTCCAGACGACGAGCGGCATGTCCAGGCCGACGGCGATGCTCTGCGCGAGCATGGTCTTGCCGGTGCCCGGCTCGCCCTTGATGAGCAGCGGGCGGCCGAGCTGGACGGCCACGTTGACGGTCTGCATGAGCTCGGGCGCGGCGATGTAGTCGCTCGTGCCGGAGTAGGAGAAGGACTGGCTCATGGCGTGCGCTTTCGCTCGGCTGGACACGGCGGGGGGCCGGAGCGGCACCCGACGGAGTCTATCAGAGAGGGCCCGCCACCGGCCCCGCCGCGCCCGTCCTCGAGCCCGGTTCACTCCTCCGCACGCGGGAACCTCTTGCGCGCCGCGGCGAGCTCGCGCAGTGTCTCCTGCAGGTTCGCGCGGGTGAGCGGCCGCAGGGTGGAGGTGTCGAGGACGTTGTCGGGCCGGCGGCCTTCGCGCACGGCCCGCGCGTGGTGCTCGAGCTGGATCTTCGTCACGTTCAGGAAGGCCTCGCGCAGCGTCGTCTCGCACTCGTGCGTCTGCGCGTCGATCTCGCACACCGCCGAGAAGCGTTCCAGCGTGCCCTGCAGCACGATGCCGCGCGCCAGGGCCTGGTAGCGGGCCTGGTTCTGGATGGGGATGAGGCACTGCTTCTTGATGTCGAGGTAGCCCTCGAGCCGCTGCAGGAACCCGAGCGGCAGGCGGATCCTCTCGCCGAGCTGTTCGAGACCGCGGAGGAAGGCGGGGTGCTCGGGCACGGTACGCATGATGTCGGTGAGCGCCTCGTCCACGAAGAGCTCGCCGGCGACCCGGCGGTAGTCGAAGCACACGCTGGCGCGCGCCATCCTGTCGAGGTCGCGCCCCTCGAGGACGAACTCGAAGATGCGCTTCCACTGGCTCAGCGTCGTGCGCCACTGCGGCGTACGGGCCAGCACGCCGTGCGGATCGGCCGGGAACCCGCACCGGGACAGGCCGCGGTTCACGTCTTCGGCGAGGAGGCGGAAGTACTCGGGCGCGGCCGGGTCGTCGGTGTCGGCGTAGGCGAGGCCGTTGTCCTGGTCCGAGGCGAGCGTGAGCTCGCTGCGGGCGGCGCTGCCGAAGGCGAGCCACGCGTAGGGCACCGGGGGCTCGCCGAGCCGCTCGGTGGCCAGTTCCAGCAGCCGGGCGGTGATGGAGTCGGCCAGCACCGTGAGCACGCGCGTCAGCGACGGCCCGTCGAGGTGCGCGTCCAGGAGGTCCAGGAACAGCTTGGGGATGTCTCCGGCGACGGCGACCAGCTCGTCTTCGTCGGCCGCCCACTGGATCGACCGGCGCAGCGCGAACGGGCTGCGGCCCTCGAGACTCATGAGGTTGCTGGCGGAGACGATGCCGATCACGGTGCCCTCGGGGTTCAGCACCGGCAGGTGGTTCACGCCGGCGGACATCATCGCGATGCTGGCCTCCGGGGCCAGCGTCTCGCTGCCGATGGTGTGCACCGGCGTGCTCATGATGGTGGTGACGGGGGCGTCGCGCGAGACGTTGCCGCGCACGACCTTGTCGCGCATGTCGAGGTCTGTGACGATGCCGAGCCCGCCGGCGGTGCGCACGAGGATGCACGAGCGTCCGCCCGCGTGCATGATCGCGGCGGCCTCGCGGATCGTCGTGTCCGGCTCGCAGAACAGCGGCGTGCTGCGCACCACGGCGGTGACCGGCAGGGTGCGCACCTCGGGCAGCGCGCTCATCGAGCGCGCGGCCTGGATCAGCCGCTCGCGCTGGTTCGCGGCCAGCCAGCGCACCCCCTTGGGGTGACAGAGCAGGCCCAGGGCGACGTCCTGCGGGATGCAGTAGAGCAGCGTGTCGCTGCGGGCCTGCACGGTGAACTCCGGCGGCAGGCCGGTGAGCAGGGTCGGGTGGCCGAACACCTCGCCGCTGCCGACCATGGCGACCAGCACGTCGGAGCGGGTGAGCTCCATGGTCCCCTCGCGCACCACGTAGAGGTGCGTGCCCGGCGGGCCGCCCTCCACCAGGACCGCTTCGCCGGCGGGCACCCGGCGGAGGGTCACCGACGCCGCGACGGCCCGGAGCTCCCCGGCCTCGAGCGACGCGAACGGCTCGAGGCCCCTCAGGAAGCGGGCGGCCGCCTCGACGCCCGCCCGGCCGTCGTCCGTGCGCACCTCGTCCTCGTCCGCGTCCACCGGCGGCGCCACCTCACAGCTCGCACTGGGTGAGCAGGCCGCGCTCTTTGAGGTAGTCGAAGCTCTGCTGTACCTCGTCCTCGTTCTTGTGCTCGAGGATGATCGTGGCGCCGATCTCGCGAGCCACGGAGATGACGTTGGCAGCGTCCACGACCCCGGTGCCGCAGGGGTCGTGCAGATCGCCGCCGTGGATGCCCTTGTTGTCGTGCAGGTGCACGTGGCGGATCGGCAGGTCGCGGCGCTCGAGCCAGACGTCCAGGGTCTCGGTGATCGCGGCGTGGCCGGCGTCGAAGGCGATGTGCAGCCCCGCGATGTCCAGGTCGTCGGGGGCGACGAAGTGAGAGTGCCGCGCGAACGGGAGGTTCTCGATGGCGATGGGCATGCCGTACTCCTCCTGCAGGGCGGTGAGCTGCTCGCAGGCCTTCTGCATGGTGGCGACGGTGCGCTGGCTGCGGACCCGCGGCTTGCGCTGCACGTCGGGGTGCATGACGTAGAGACCGCAGCCCAGCTCGGCGGCGATGGCGATGTGCCGCTTGTGCACCTCCATGGCCGCCTTGTGGCGCGACGCCCAGCGGCTGCCCAGCTCGAAGTGCTCGAAGGGCCCGTGCACGCTGAAGGGCAGGCCGGCCAGGCCTATGACCCGCGCGTTGGCCGGCTCGAGGATGGAGTGCCGGCCCATCGAGAGGATCTCCGCGAAGGCCGTGAGCTCCGCGATGCGCAGCAGGGCGGAGCCGAGCGACAAGCTCATGTACGCGCCCGTGGACACACCGACGTGCGAGATGCACTCCATGCCGCGAGTATGGCACATGCGTGCGGCGTGACGCGCGCGAGCGTCCCCGGCTCCGGGCGGGCCGCCGGCGGCGGCGGCGGTTGGCCGCCGCTCAGGCGAGAAGGCCGCTCCGCCGAAGGTGGTCCACGCTGGCGACGACGTGCTCGTGCCGTGCGTGCTCGAGCACGACCGACGCGCCGGCGGCCCGTGCCACGGCCAGCACCGCGGCCGCGTCCACGACGCCGGCGCCCACCGGGAGGTGCGGGTCGGCGTCGTCGCCGGCCCCGGCGTTGGAGTGCAGGTGGACGTGCCGCAGCGTCGCCTGCGGGTCGGCGAGCCAGGTGTCGAGACAGCCGGTGATGCTGGCGTGGCCGACGTCCAGGAGCAGGCCGAGGCCCTGCAGGTCGAGGTCGCCCGGGTGCGTGAAGTGCGAGTGCCCGGCGCCCGGCATGTTCTCGACGACGACCTCGACGCCGGACTCGTCCTGCAGCCGCAGGAGCTCGGCGAAGGCCTCCCCGAGCGCGGCGGCGACGCGGGCGTCGCGCGGGGCGTCGTCGTCCGGCCGCCAGTCGGGGTGCACCACGTACAGCCGTGCGCCGATCTCGGCGCTGGCCTGCAGGTGGCGGCGGTGCTCGTCGAGCGCCTCCCGCCGCCGGGCCGGGTCCACGTCGGCGATGCCGATGTAGCCGAACGGCCCGTGCACGGTGTAGTCGAGACCGGCGTCGCGGCAGGCGCGCCGGTTGCGCTCGCTCAGCAGCGTGTGGAGGCCGAAGGAGCGGATCTCCGCGGAAGGCGCGAGCTCGGCGATGCGCGCCAGCGTGGGCGCGAGCATGTCGCCCGCGTACGCGCTCGTGGAGATGCCGATGTCGGGGAGGCCGGGCACGGGGCACCAGTATGGCAGAGGGCCGCACGGCGCGCCGCCGCGACCCGGCGCCGCAGTCGCGGCGCGCGGAACACGGGGCGCCCGGCCGCGGTTCGCGCGTCCCGGCCGCGGGTAGGGTTGGGGCCATGGATGCTTCACCGGGCAACGACCGAGGCGCCGGCGCCTGGGGCCGTCTCGCGGGTCTGCCCCTGGCGATCGAGTCGTACGAGGCCGAACGGCACGAGCTGGACGTCTCCAGCGGGTTCCTGCGCGTCACCACCGCGGTCGTGCTCCGCGGCGGCGGGCTTGAAGGACGCGGCGAGGACGTCACGTACGCGGCGGAGGACCACGACGACTACCCGTTGCAGCTGCCGCTCGCCGGGACCTGGACCGTGAGCGGGTTCTCCGAGCACCTGGGCGGCCTGGACCTGTTCCCGGGCAGGCCGCCGCAGGACGGGTCCTTTCGTTTCTACCGGCGGTGGGCCTTCGAGAGCGCCGCCCTCGACCTGGCGCTGCGCACCGCCGGGCTGTCGCTGGGCGCGGCGCTCGCGCGGCCGTACCTGCCGGTGCGCTTCGCGGTCTCCACACGCCTCGACATCATGCCGTGGCTCGCAGTCGACCCGGACCTCGAGTTCAAGCTCGACCCCACGCCGGAGTGGGACCTCGACGAGATGCGGCGCATCGCCGCCACGCGCCGCGTGCGCGTGCTTGACTTCAAGTCGTTCTACGTCGGCTCGCCCGTCGACAACCCCCCCGACCCCGTCCAGTACCGCGACGTCGCCGGCGCCTTCCCGGGCACCGTGCTCGAGGATCCGGCCCTGGACGGACCGGCGCGCGAGTCCCTGCGGGGAGAGGAGGAGCGCTTCAGCTTCGACGCGCCGGTGCACTCGTGGGCCGACGTGGAGAGCCTCACGGCCCGGGTCCGGGCGGAGGCGCCGGAAGGCGCCGCGCCGCCCGCCCTCCGGCACCTCAACATCAAGCCCTCGCGCTTCGGGTCGGTGCGCGCGCTGCTCGAGTGCGTCGAGCGCGCGCAGGCCGCCGGCACGGAGCTGTACGGAGGCGGCCAGTTCGAGCTCGGCGTCGGCCGCGACCACATCCAGGCGCTGGCCAGCCTGTTCTACCCGGACGGACAGAACGACGTCGCGCCGCGGGAGTTCCACGGCGCCGCGCGCGCCGGCATCCCCCGCAGCCCGCTGGTGCCCGTCCGTGGGATCGACGCGGCGCCGGGCTTCGGCTTCGCCTTCGAGCACTGAGCGCGTGCCCCGGCGCCCGGCACCGTTCCGAGGGTCCCCCGGCGCCGGCGAGGAGCGGTTCCTGGCCGGCGCCGGACGGACGGACGGGCGTCTTCGCGCGTCCGCCGTCGCGGGCGACGGGGAGGCACCGGCGTGACGCCTCGAGCCGCCCGGCCCGACGTCGTGTTCGTCGCGATGCCGTTCGCCGAGGTCCTGACGCCGTCCGTCGCGGTCGGGCTCCTGCAGGCGATCCTTCGCGGGGACGGCGTCCGTACGTGCGCCGAGTACGGCAACCTGCTCTACGCGGGCCACCTCGGCGCCCGCGCTCACGACCGGGCGTCCGCGCGGCGCGGCTACCACATCGGCGACTGGCTGTTCGGCTCGGTGATGTTCCCCGGCCGGGTGGCGGAGCCGGCCGTGGCGGCACGGGGTGTCCTCGGGGACGTGGCCGGGCGCGACCCGCTGCGGGTGACGCGCCTCGAGCGCGACCTGCGCGAGTGGCGCGAGCAGACGGACGGGTTCCTCGATTCCATGACCGACCGGGTCCTCGCCCACGGGGCACGTGTGGTCGCGTGCTCGGCGACGTACCTGCAGCTCTACCCGTCCCTGGCGCTCCTGCAGCGCGTCCGCGAGCGCGCCCCCGACGTGGTGACCCTGCTGGGCGGCCCGGGGTGCGAGGCGGGGATGGGGCTCGCGGTGCACCGGCTCTTCCCCTGGGTGGACTACCTCGTGTCGGGTGAGGCCGACGACCTCATCGTCCCGCTCGTGCGGCGGCTGCTGGAGGAGGGCCGCTCGTGCCCGACGGCGACGCTCCCGGTGGGGGTCGTGGGCCCGGACCACCGCACCGCGCCACCTTCCGCCCGCCTGCGGGCCGAGTCCTTCCTCGCGCGGGCCCGCAGCCAGGAAGGGCACCCCACACCCGACTACGACGAGTACTTCGCGACGCTCGCCGAGCTGCCGGCGCTGCACAGCGCCGTCACTCCCGGCCTGCCCGTCGAGGGCTCCCGGGGCTGCTGGCGGGCGGAGCGCCGGCCGTGCTTCTTCTGCGGCGACAACGGCGCCCGCGCCGAGTTTCGCCCGCGTCCGCCCGCCGAGTTCCTGCGCGACCTCGACGTGCTGCACGCGCGCCACGGCATCACGCGGTTCGTGGCGACCGACAACATGATGGACCTCGCCTACGTGCAGGGCGTCTTCGCCGAGCTGGCGCGCAGGGGCGGCCCCTATCAGCTGTTCTTCGAGATCACCGCCTGTCTGGACCGCGCCGCGGTCGAGACCCTGCGCGCCGGCGGGATGACGTGGATGCAGCCCGGCATCGAGTCGCTCTCCACCGGCGTCCTGCGGCTCGCCCACAAGGGCCACGACGCCTGGCGCAACGTGCAGCTCCTCAAGTGGTGCCGGCAGTACGGCGTCCGCGTCACCTGGAACCTGCTCTTCGGCCTGCCGGGTGAGCAGGACGCGTGGCACGCCGCCGCTGCACGTCTCGTGCCTGCGCTCCTGCACCTCAACCCGCCGCGCCTCGTGCACCGGGTCGCCCCGTGCCGCAACAGCGCCTACTACGAGCGCGCCGCCGAGCTCGGGGTCGCCGTCACACCGTCGCCCGACTACGCGACCTTCCTGCCGTTCGCTTCGGAGGACCTTGCGGAACTGGCGTTCACGCTTGAAAGCTCGTCCGCGGCCTGGGACGCCGGGCTTCACGCAGGGCTCGAGGCGCTGGCCGCCGCCGTGCGCGAGTGGCAGCGCCGGTCCCGGATGCGGCCCGCGCCCGAGCTGGTCGTGACCGACGACGGCCGCGCGCTCGTCGTCCACGACACCAGGTCCGTGGAGGTGGACCACGAGCTGACCGGCGTGACGCGGCTCGCCCTGCTGCTGGCCGACGAGGCTCCGCGACGCGCGGCGCTGATCGCGGCGCTTGTGAAGGATCACCCGCCGGAGGACGTCGAGGCGGCCGTGGCGACCCTGCTCTCCCTGCGCCTGGCGGTCGCGATCGACGGCCGCATCGTCGGCCTGCCACTGCGGGCGCCGCTGCCCGGGCTGCCCCGGGACAGGGAGATGCCCGAGGGCCACGTGGACCGCGGCATGTGGAGAGACGCGGAGGCCCTCCTGGGGCCGGACCGCGACCGGCCCGCCCGCGCGTAGCCGTGGCGAGCCTGCTACACTGGCGCATCCCGCGCGGCCGCCGAGGCCGCGCGGCCTCAAGCCCCCTCAACGCCCGACCCACGAGAGGAGACCGGTGAGCGACACGACGTCACACGTCCCGGGTGGTACGCCCGGTGGCGATCCGGCAGCCTTGCACGACGACCTCATCGCCCGCGCCCTCGCGGCCGGGGCCACCGACGCGAAGGTCGTCGGCCCCTCCACCGTCGTCACCGCCGAGTGGGTGCGCATGAAGTGCCTCTGGGGCTGCACCCCCGGCAACTGCCTCAACTGCC
>CAIXSE010000361.1 GCA_903921965.1 uncultured Thermoleophilia bacterium
GCCACGGCGCCGTTCGTGCCCACGCGGCGCGCCGAGTTCTACAAGGAGGAGGACCGCTTCGTCGAGCTCGGCGAGACGGTGCCCACCTACAAGGAACCGCACGACGACGAGGTGCACGACCCGGCGGACTACCCCATCGCCGTGCTCTCGCCGCACTCCAAGTGGCGCATCCACTCGAGCTACGCCAACGTGGCGTGGCTGAACGAGATCACCGGCGGCAAGGCGCCGGTGCTGCTGAGCCCCGAGACGGCCGCGCCGCTCGGCATCACCGAAGGCGACCTCGTCGAGCTCCGCAACACGCGCGGCGCCGTGCGCGCCTGGGCGCACCTCACCGACGCGGCCACCCCCGGCACCGCGACGCTGTTCGAGGGCTGGTGGAGCCGCCAGCTCGGCGGCGGCAAGAGCGTGAACGAGCTGACCTCGTCCGAGGTGAACCCCATCCACGAGGTCCACTACGTGGCCAACATGTGGGCGCCCTCGACAGGCTGGAAGGACTGCCGCGCCCAGCTCGTGCGCGTCGCCGACGGCGAGCCGTTCCTGCTGGGGATGCCCGACGGTCTGGAGGAGGAGACGGTGCCGGTCGCCGAAGGCGGCCCGGCATTGGAGGTGAGTCATGTCTGAGAAGGTCTCGCCCATCGAGGCGCTGCCGCCCGCGTCCCGCAAGTGGGGCGAGATCGGCGAGACGTCGGCCACGCCGAGGTGGGGCATGGTGGTCGACCAGGAGCGCTGTGTCGGCTGCTGGTCGTGCTGCGTGATCTGCAAGTCGGAGAACGACGTGCCGCTGGGCATGTGGTGGAACCGCATCGACACGGTGGGCGCGGCGCTCGACACGCCCCGCCGCGTGTTCGGCGAGCTGGAGATGCACTGGATGCCGCTCGCCTGCCAGCACTGCGAGAACCCGGCCTGCACCAAGGTGTGCCCCGTGCAGGCCACCTACTCGCGCGAGGACGGCGTCGTGATGCAGGACACCTCGCGCTGTATCGGCTGCCGCCTGTGCCTCGTCGCCTGCCCCTACGGCGTGCGCACCTTCAACTGGGGCAAGCCCGACAGGCCCACGAGCTTCGACACCGGCATGGTCGCGCCGCGGCCGGTCGGCACCATGGAGAAGTGCACCTTCTGCGTGCACCGCCTCACCGACGGGCAGGTGCCCTCGTGCGTGTGGTCCTGCCCGGCCCAGGCGCGGATCTTCGGCGACCTCGACGACCCGGAGAGCCGCGTGAGCACGCTGATCAGGGAACGCGGCGGCGAGCAGCTGCTGGAGGACCGCGGGACCGACCCGCGCGTCTTCTACCTGCCGCCGCGACGGAAGAGGGGGCTGGACACATGAGCGCCGCGACCACATCCGCTCCTCCGGCCGCCGGGGCCTCCCGCCGCCGGCGCCTGCCCGTCGTCGACCGCCGCCTGGCGCTGTGGCTCGCGCTGCTCCTGGCCGGCCTGGCCGTCGGCCTCGCCGCCTGGGGGTACCAGCTGGCCCACGGCCTCGCCGCGACGAACATGCGCAACCCCATGATGTGGGGCCTCTACATCACGCTCTTCATGTACTTCGTGGGTCTCTCGGCCGGCGGGCTCATCGTCGCCTCCGCCGGCCGCCTGTTCGGGGCCACGCGCCTCAAGCCCATCGTGCGCGTGGCCGTGCTCGAAGCCACGGTCGCGGTGATGATCGCGGCCCTGCTGCTGCTGCCCGACATCGGCCGCCCCGACCGCTTCTACAACCTCGTGCTGCACGCTCACGCCACCTCGCCGCTGATCTGGGACTTCACCATCGTCACCGTCTACTTCCTGCTCTCGGCGGCCTACGTGTGGGTGTACACGCGCGCCGACCTCGCGCGCCGCGGCAGTCTCCTGGCGCTCGGGACCGGGACGTCCGAGAAGGAGCTGCGCCGCGACGACCTCGCCAAGGGCGTGCTCGCGGCGGTCGGCCTGCCCGCGGCGATCCTGCTGCACTCCATCACCTCCTGGATCTTCGGCCTGCAGATCTCGCGCGGCTTCTGGTACTCGGCGGTGATGGCGCCGCTGTTCATCGCCTCCGCGCTCGTCTCGGGCACCGGCCTCATGATCCTGCTGGCGCTGGTGATGCGCCGCTTCGGCCGCGTCGCGTTCAAGGACCGGCTCGTCGCCTACCTCGGCGGCATGCTGGCGGTGTTCGTCGCCGTCGAGGCCTTCCTCGTCTTCTCCGAGATGCTCACCGGGGGATACCCTGGGGCGGCGTATGAGGCCGACCCGGTGCGGCGCCTTCTCTATGGGCCCTACGCGCCGTTCTTCTGGTTCGAGGTCGTCGTCGGGCTGGCCATCCCGTTCGTCCTGCTGGCCGTGCCGCGCCTGCGGCGCAGCGTGCCGCTGGTGGCCGTGGCCTCGGCGCTCGCGGTCGCCGGCATCCTGATCCACCGCGTGAACATCGTCCTGAACGGCCTGTCCTACGTGACGGTGCCGTACCCGCCGGGCGTCTCCATCGGCACCGCCCAGCCGCAGGGGGCGACCTCGTTCCTGATGCACTACTTCTACCGGCCGAGCCTCATCGAGTACCTCGTCGCGCTCGGCGTGCTGTGTTTCGGCGGCCTCGTGTTCACCCTGGCCGCCTGGATCCTGCCGCTGAAGGAGAAGGACCCCGCGTACGACGGGGGCGACGGTGCGGGCCTCGCGGAGCGCGGCGACGCCCCCGCGGACGCCGGACCGGAGTGCGCATGATGCCTCTCGTACGCCGACGGCGTAGACTGGCGCCGTGCGACTGGAGCTGACAAAACGGGGCGACTACGCGGTGCGCGCCATGCTGGCGCTCGCCTGCGGCGACGGCGGGCGCATGCTGAGCGCGCCGCGCATCGCCGAGGAGATGACGATCCCGCCGCGCTTCCTGCCCCAGGTGATGGGCGACCTCGTCCGTGCCGAGCTCGTGGTGAGCGAGCCCGGCCGGGCGGGGGGCTACCGCCTCGCCCGGCCGGCTTCGTCGATCAGCCTGCTGACGATCATCGAGGCCATCGAGGGCGACAGCCGCCGCCAGACCTGCGTGCTCCGCGGCGGCCCCTGCTCGAAGGACGGGCTCTGCGCCGTGCACGCGGCCTTCTTCGCGGCGGAGGACACGCTGGTCCGGACGCTCGACGGCGTCACGCTGGCCGACGTCGCCGGCCCGGGCCCTGACTGCCGGTACCCCGTGGGCGGACCCCCCGCCGGCGCCTGACGGCACGCGCCGGCGCGGCCGAAGGTCCGGACGTGCAGAAGGGGCGGGGCCGCAAGGCCCCGCCCCTTCGTCTTGTCCGCAAGAGCCGGCCGCGATCCGGCCGGCGCTCAGCTCCGGCTCAGGCCTTCCAGACGGCGATGTCGCCCACGTTGATGTCGGCGGTCGCGTCCACCGGCCCCATCTTCACGGGCAGGTAGCCGGCCTTCTCGATGAGCAGCGTGTAGGTGCCCGGCCCGAGGTCATTGAGCCAGAAGTCGCCGTAGCTGTCGGTCGCGGCCGAGCAGCTCGCGCCGCTCGCCGTGTTGGTGGCGGTGACCTTCGCACCCTCGGTGCACTCGTCGGCCTCGCTGTCGAACACGGCGCCGGCGATGAACGGCTTCGGCAGGCCCTTGTAGAAGACGCGCGGCTTGACGTCCTCGTGGCCGGCCTTGAGCACGGCCTCGGCCCTGGCCACGAGCGCCTGGATCGCCGGGTCGTCCTCGTCGCCGAAGGTGAACGCCCCGGTGGGGCAGGCGTCGACGCAGCGCGGCTCGGTCCAGCCGTCGTCCAGCAGGTGCGCGCAGAACGTGCACTTCTGGGCGATGTTCAGCGAGTCGTTGAAGTAGATGACGTCCTCGTACGGGCACGCCTCCAGACAGAGCTGGTTGCCGCGGCACTTGTCGGGGTCGATGATCACGGCCCCGTCGTCGCGCTTGTAGATCGCGTCGGCGTTGCAGGCCGGGATGCACGGAGCGTCGTCGCAGTGCTGGCAGATGCTGTGCGCGTAGGTGACCTTCACCTTCGGCACCTGGCCGCGCACCATGTCGGTGATCTTGTTCCAGTACTGGCCGGTGTCGGGCTGCGGCTTGGCGATCGGCGACCAGTCGTTGGCCACGTGCTCGTCCTTGCAGGCGACCTGGCAGTTGTAGCAGCCGTTGCAGATGTCGTAGTCGATGACGAGGACCTTGCCCATCACGCCCTCCCCAGGATGCAGGCTTCCAAGCCGGGTCCCGCACAGGGGTGGAACGGCTTCTCGAACGCCTCCGGGTACTTGGCCTTCAGCGCTTCCATGTCGGTCTTCTCGATCTCCACGAGGAAGCCGCTGACGGCGTGGCCGACGGCGTTCTTCGAGGTGGTGTGGCGCGGCACGATGGTGTTGATGGCGCCGCCGCGGTCGATCTCGCCGGGGACGATGGGGTCCCACTTGGCGCCGTGGTCGATGTACACGACCTCGGGCATGATGCGCTCGGTCACGTAGGCGCCGGCGAGCACGGTGCCGCGGTCGTTGTAGATGCTGACCACGTCGCCGTCCTTGATGCCGTAGCGCTCGGCCGTGGACGGGTGCAGCCAGACCGGGTGGTACTGGTAGCCGTCGGGGCCGGTCACCTTGCCGGTGTTGGGGATCTCACGCAGCCAGGTGATGTCCTCGTGCTGGCTGTGGACGCTCCAGCGCGGGTGGTTGGAGCACACGAGCAGCGGATATGCCTGCGAGCGCCCGGTGCCGACGGTCTCCTCGTGGCTGATGCCCTGGGCGACCCAGCCGGGGACCGGCGGCCGCTCGAGGTCGTTGGGGAAGTGCTCGGCGAGGCCCTGCGCCTCGAACTCGAGCTTGCCGGTCGGCGTGGTGAGCGGGTACTTCTCCGGGTCCTTGTAGAAGTTGTAGAACCCGGCCGGTACGTCTTCCCAGCCGTTGTCGGTGGGCACGGCGTAGTAGCCCTTCTCGTTGAGCTCCTCCCAGGTGATGAGGTCCTCGCAGCGCGAGGTCTCGTACCCGTACTTGATGAGCTCGGGGATCGTCTTGCCGCCGGTGTACTCCTCCTTGAGGCCGAGGCGCTCGCTGAGCATGACGGCGATCTCGTAGTCGCTGTAGCTCTCGCCCAGCGGCTCGATGCACTTGTGCTCGGGGAACAGGAGGTTGTACTGGCCGCTGAAGATGTCGCCGGCGATGTCGTCCTCTTCGAGCTTGGTGTTCACGGGGAGGATGATGTCGGCGAGCAGGGCGTCGTTCTCCAGCCACGGGTGCTGGCAGAACATGAACTCGATGTCGGGGTGCCGCATGGCACGCACGTAGTCGTTGCCCGAGTTCCAGCAGGTGATCCAGCTCGGCGAGTCGGTCCACACCATGTGGATCCTGCTGCAGCCGTCGGCCGGGTACTTGTAGTGCTCGAACTGGTTGACGCGGTCGGCGGTCTCGGACTCGCAGCCGTACCAGTCGCACTCGCCCTCGAGGATCGCCTTGGGGACGTAGGTCTTGGGGATGAACGACGGGTGGTTGCTCTCGTCCGGGTGGCCGCCGGTGTAGGCCTTGCGCAGGTACGGGACGCGCAGCGGCTTGGGCTGGGCGTACTGGTCGGGCTTGTCGAACAGGCCCCACTCGATCATCTTGGCCTGGTTCTGGCCGGGCTTGCCGAGGCCCTGCATGGCCAGGCAGATGCCCTGCAGGCGGGCGGGCTCGGTGGCGTAGGGGCCGCGGATGCCGGGGCCGCCGTTGCCGATGACGACGGTGGTGCGCTTGCTCGCCCACTCGTCGGCGAGGGCCTTGATGACGCGCGCGGGGACGCCGCAGATGGGCGCCGCCCACTCCGGCGACTTCTCGACGCCGTCCTCGTCGCCCATCACGTAGGCCTCGTACTTGTCGACGCCCACGGCGTGGGTCTCGAGGTACTCCTTGTCGTAGGTGCTCTTCTTGAACCAGCGGTGCGTGATCGCCAGGTAGAGCGCCGCGTCGGTGTTGGGCAGCACCGGGATCCAGCGGTCGGCGTGCACGGCGGCGGCGTAGTTGAGGTCGGGGCACACGTAGATCTGCTTGATGCCGATCTCACTCCACCAGTAGCTCAGGCGGCTCGGGAGCTGGCCCTGCCAGCCCCACGGGGTGGTCTCCTGGTCGCAGCCCCAGAACAGCAGCAGCTCGGCGTTCTTGGAGATGTCCCAGAGCAGGTTGCTCTGCTGGCCCTGGCCGACC
>CAIXSE010000362.1 GCA_903921965.1 uncultured Thermoleophilia bacterium
GGCGAGAGCTTCGAGGTCGACGAGATGTACCCGGCCTACCACGAGATCGCGAAGCTGCAGGGCAACAACCAGGCCGTGCGCAGCATCAACTACGCGCTGAAGTCCGAGGTCGACCACAAGGGCCAGTACACCGACGCCCGCGAGGCCGTCCTGGCCGGCAGCGACATCCCCGAGACGGCCGTCAACGTGTGCCTCATCTGCGGCCACACGGTGGTGGGCGACGCGCCGGACAAGTGCCCGTACTGCGGCGCGGCGAAGGACCAGTACAAGACGTTCTGAGCGCGCGAGGGCGCGGCGGCCGCAGGCTGCCCGCGCCGGATGCTCGTGAAGTCCCGAAGGGGCCGCCCGCCGTCAGGCGGGCGGCCCCTTCGCGGTCTTCCGGGCCGGTCAGCCTGCGGCCGCCGGCCCCGCCACCGTCTCGCCGGCCCACGGCCCTGCGGCCGCCGGCCGGCGCCCTGTGTGCGCCGTCAGGGCGCCGGCGACGCCGACGGCGAGGTCTTCGCCGAGGCGTGGGCCTTGAGCACGGCCGGGTCGAACCCGTCCGCGTAGCTCACGCCCAGCTGCCTGGTCCGCTCCGACAGCCACTGGTTCCAGAGGTGCTGCCGGGCGGCGTTGAGCAGCATCGTCTCGATCGAGTCCTTCGCCTTGGCGAACGTCCTGGTCTCGGCGTTCTTCTTGAACTCGGCCGCGTGCGCGTCCCAGTAGGACCTGACGTCGGCGTCGCTCACCGTGGCCGCCTTCGTGACGGCGCTCTGTGCGGCCTGCGAGAGGAGCTGCGACTTGATGGTCCGCTTGAGGAGGTCCTGCGTCATGCCCGACGCCTTGAGCGTGGCCTCGAACTTCTTCTGGCCGCCGTACGTCGAGACGAGCTCCTTGATCTGCGCGTCGACCGAAGCGTCGGTGACGTTGAGGCCGAGGTCCTTGGCGCTCGAGAGGATGATCTGGTTGCCGACGAGGTACTCGACCATCTTCGCCATGTACTCGTCGTACTGGGCAGTGCCCTTGGCCGGGAACGCCTCGCCGCTGCCCTCGAGCTGGACGGACGCCTGCCGGATGAGCTCCTGCACCTGGGTCCCGGTGATGTCCACGCCGGCCACTGTGGCCACGGTGCCGGGGAGGCCGGAGGAGCCGGTGTCGCTCCCACCGCTCCCGCCGCAGCCGCTCGCGAGCGCGGCGCCGGCGGCCACGAGCAGCGCCAGCAGGGCGAGGGCCGTGACGCTGCGTCTCACGTGTGCCTCCTCGTTCGCCAGACGGCCGCGGGCCGCGGCCGGGACTCGGAGTGTAGCGCGTCCGGCCGGGGCGTGCGCCCTCGCGCCCCGGCCGGAGGCCTGCGGGGCGCGTGGCGGGGCCGCGTGCGCCGGTCTGGTAGAATCCCCCGGCAGCGGCGGGCGGGACCCGCCCTACTCTCAGGAGGTCGCCGACGTGGGCTTCAATTTCGGTGTCGGCCGCGAGGCGCCGACGTTCACTCTATGTGCCGCCGACGGCAGCGAGATCGCGCTCGAGCAGTACCGGCGCGACTGGCTGCCGGTCCTGGTGTTCGTGCCGGCCGAGGGCGCGTCGGCCGCGCTCGCGGGCCTCAGCACCGCCGCCGACACCCTGTGGGGGCTGCGCGGCCAGCTCGTGGGGATCTGCGTGGCCGCGCACGACACCGTGCGCGAGCTCCACGACCAGGCGGGGGCGGTCTCCTTCCCGCTCCTCGCCGACGACGGCGCCGTCGCCAGGTCCTACGGCGCCTGCCGGCCCGACGGCACGCTGCGTCCCATGGCGTTCATCGTCGACCGCGCCGGCAAGATCGTGTGGAGCGCCGAGGGACCCGACGCCGTCGAGCCGGTGACCCTCCTGACGGCGTTCAGGCAGGTCGTGCGCTGACGCCGTTCCGCTCCTCGCTCCCCGGGGCAAGAACAGGCGGCATGTCGCCGCTCGCGTCCGGCCTCCACACCGGCGCCCGCGAGGCCGGCCTCGCCGGCGCCCGCTTCGTCTTCGAGACCCAGTGGGAGTCGCTCGAAGCCCACGACGAGTCCCACGCCGGCGACGCCGTGCGCCGCATCTCCGGCACCCTGGAGTCGATCCTCACCAGCGTGCCGTTCGAAGTGCTGTACGACGGCCTCATCGAAACGGAGCAGCCAGACAATGTGGCCATTTAGCGGCGGCGGCGCGAAGACCGCCGTCCAGAACATCGACGTGCGCGACGCCTACGAGCGCTGGCGTCGCGGCGCCAGGCTCATCGACGTGCGCTCGCCCCAGGAGTACAGCGCCTCGCGCATCAAGGGCACGAAGAACGTGTCGCCGCAGCAGATCCAGAACGGCTCCACGGGTCTGAAGCAGGACGACGAGGTGCTCGTCATCTGCGCCAGCGGCCACCGCAGCGCGCGCGCCGCGCGTCAGCTCGCGGCCGCGGGCTTCGCCAACGTGAGCAACGTGCACGGCGGCATGCACGCGTGGGTGCGCGCGGGGCTCCCGCTCAAGAAGTAGCCACCCGGCGGGCGCGGCACGCGCGCCCCTTCACACCGCTCAGCCGCCCCCCGGCGCCACGTTCACCGTGCCGTCCTCTCCGACGAGCACGGGGACGACCATGGAGCCCAGGGAGAGCTCGGCGACCTTCTCCATCGCGCCCGGAGTGGTGGTCACGTCGATGTCCACGTAGTCGACGCCGCGAGCGATGAGGTCGTTGCGCGCCCGCGTGCAGTACGGGCAGCCGGGCTTGGTGTAGATCGTGACGCTCACGCGCGCTCCCTGAAGACGGGGTCCGGACGTCCGGGTCGCCTCCAGTGTAGGCCTTGCGGGCGGCCGGGGGAACGGGCGCCGCTTCAGGCGTCCGGCAGCGTGAAGAAGAAGACGGCTCCGCGGCCGGGCTCGCCCTCGGCCCACCAGCGGCCGCCCAGCCGCGTGAGCACGCGGGCCACCGTGGCCAGGCCGATGCCGGTGCCGGGGAACTCGTCTGTCCCGTGCAGCCGCTGGAACGGCTGGAAGAGCTTGTCGCGGTACGCCGGGTCGAAGCCGGCGCCGTCGTCGCGGACGAAGAAGACGCGCTCGCCCTCGACGACCTCGGCGCCCACCGCGATGTGCGCCTGCCCGCGCCCCGCGGTGAACTTCCAGGCGTTGCCGAGCAGGTTGTCCAGGACCACCTCGGCGAGCGTGGGATCGGCCTGCGCGACGAGACCGTCCTGCACGACGACGTCGACGTCGCGCTCGGGCTCGGCCTCGCGCAGCTCGTCGGCGATGCGGCGGGCGATGGCCGAGAGGTCCACCCGCTCGATCGCCACCTCGCGGCGGCCGAGGCGCGAGAGCGCCAGCAGCGCGTCGATGAGCTCCCCCATCTTCTGGGCCGCGGCGCGCACGCGGTGCAGGTCGCTGCGGCCCTGCTCGCCGAGCATGCCGCCGTAGTCCTCGAGGACCGTCTGGCTGAAGCCGTCCACCGCGCGCAGCGGCGTGCGCAGGTCGTGCGAGACGGAGTAGACGAACTCCTGGAGCTCCTGGTTGGCCGCGATGAGCTCGTTGGTGCGCTCCCGCACGCGCCGCTCGAGGTCCTCGTTGAGCTGCCTGATCTCGTTCTCGGTCCGCTTGCGCTCGCTGATGTCGGTGACGAACGCGATGTAGTAGGCCTCTTCGGGCGGCCGCTGGACGAGGTGCACCAGCAGCTCGACGGGGACGCGGCCGCCGTCGCTGCGCAGGTACTCCTTCTCGTAGCGGACGGGGAGGCCGGTGTGCAGCAGCTCGGCGAGCGCCAGCCGCTCGGGCTCGACCCACTCGGCGGGTGTGAGCTCCGTCTGCCAGTCCATGTGGAGCAGCTCGTCGCGGCTGTAGCCGAGCAGCTTGCAGTACGCCGAGTTGAACTCGCCCAGCCTGCCGTCGGGGTACCCGGTGCCGATGGGCTCGACGGCGCTCTCCACGACGTTCGCCCAGAACAGCGCCCGGGACTCGGAGGCCCGCAGCTCCTCCACCGCCCGGCGGCGACGAAGCGCCACCGCCGCCACGCGCGCGAACGTCTCGAGGAGCTCGCGGGGCGGGTCCGGCGTGTCGCGGCGCAGGGCGAGCAGCGAGCTGCCGAACAGCGTGCCCTCGGCCGCGAAGCCCAGCGCCACGAAGCGGTCCACGCCCGCCGTCTTCTGCAGGGGCAGGGCGATGGAGGCCGGCAGTCGGCCAAGGGTGGCTTCGTCGAGGTCCCCGGGAGTGCCGATGACCTGCGCCACGATCGAAGCGTAGAGCGCGTCGTCGACCGGCGTGCGGACGCTCTCGAGCCGTCGCCGCACAGGTCCCGGCACGAACCTGGCGATGCCGGGCGTGAGGTCCAGGTGCATCGGGCCGATGACCTGCGCCTCGGGGTCGTACGCGCCGAAGCTCACGCCCACGGCGCCAGTGGTCTCGCGCAGACGGCGCGCCAGGATCTCGCCGACGTCGTCGTCCTCCCCGGCGTCGGCGAGCTCGACGGCCAGCTCGTTGACGGCGATCAGCCAGCGCCGCTCTTCGGCGAGGGCGAGCTCCCGTGCCTTGCGGGAGCTCACGTCGTGCACCGTGCAGACAAGGCGCGTGTCGCCGTCGGACTCGATGGGCGTCGCGGTGACCTCACCCACCCGGCGGCCGCCGGGGTACTCCGTCGTCGACTCCCAGCGCACGGTGCGCGCTCCTTCGACGGCCTCGCGGAAGTGGTCGCGCGCGCGGCCGCACGAAGGTTCGGGCACGACCTCCTCGAGGTACCTCCCGACCACCTCTTCTTGTGTCAGCCCCGTGGCCTCGAGGAACCGCGGGTTCACCGACTCGTAGCGGAAGCGGCCGTCCTGCGCCTGCTCCATCGAGAAGACGATGTCGGCGACGTTGTCGTAGATGAGCGAGAGGCGCTGCTCCCGCTCGCGCAGCGCCGCCTGCAGGGCCTTGCCCGCCGTGATGTCGCGGAGGATGTGGACGGCGCCGACGATCTCACCGCCGCCGGCGGTGAGCGGGTCGGCGCTCACCTCGTACCAGCGGTCGCCGAGGGCGACGTCCAGCGTCTCCCGCCGGCCGGTCTCGAGCATCCGCAC
>CAIXSE010000363.1 GCA_903921965.1 uncultured Thermoleophilia bacterium
AGACGTCATCACGGCACCCTGAGGTGCTGCCCGGCGGCCTTCGTGTTGACCTGGCCCTTGGCGCTCCGCCCGCCCGGCGCGGTACACTGACGCGCGTCCGGGACGCCTGCTGCAGACTACGGCGTGCGGCCCCGGTCGCGATCCATACACTGGACGGGGGAAGGCGAGCGGAGTGAGCGAGTCCGGCCGTGAGGTTGTGCCGAACGGACACGATGCCGTCCGCGTCGAGGCGCTGCACAAGTCGGTCCACGTCGGCTTCCGGCGTCGCCGCGTGGACATCCTCAACGGGGTCGACCTCACGGTCGGCCCCAACGACGTCTTCGGCCTGCTCGGGCCGAACGGCGCCGGCAAGACGACCACCGTCAAGTGCATCCTCGGCCTCATGCGTCCCACCTCGGGCCGGGTCACGCTGGGCGTCCCGGGCCTGGGGAGCGTCGGCTACCTCCCCGAGAACCCGTACTTCTACGACTACCTCTCGGGGCGCGAGTTCCTCGGCCTGTGCGGCAAGCTCTTCGGGCTGCACGGTGAAGAGCGGCGTCGTCGCGTCGACGAGCTGCTCGCGGAGGTGGGCCTCGAGGCCGCCGCGGGCACGCAGCTGCGCAAGTACTCCAAGGGAATGCTGCAGCGCATCGGCATCGCCCAGGCGCTCGTGAACGATCCCGAGCTCGTGCTCCTCGACGAGCCCATGACCGGCCTCGACCCTGTGGGGCGGGTCGAGGTGAAGCGCGTCATCCAGGAGCTGCACGAGCGCGGCAAGACGGTGCTCTTCAACTCGCACATCCTCAGCGACGTGCACGAACTGTGCTCGCGGATCGCGATCATGCGCGAGGGCCGGGTCGCCTGGCAGGGCACGGTCGCCGAGGCACTCGAGGGGTCGCCGTCGCTCGAGGACTTCTTCATCAAGGTGGTGACGGCGTGAACCAGTTCGCCGCCATCGCCGTGAACACGTTCAAGGAGACGATCCGCGACCGCATCCTCGGCGTGATCGTCGTGTTCGCCCTCATCATGATCGCCGGCGGGTTCTGGCTCGGGAGCATCAGCCTCGGCCAGCAGGGCCGCATGATGAAGGACTTCGGGCTCGCCGCCGTCACGCTGTTCGGCCTCATCGTCGCCGTGTTCGTGGCGGCCAGCCTGGTGCACAAGGAGGTCGAGAAGCGCACCGTGTTCGTGCTCTTCTCCAAGCCGGTGAGCCGCAGCGCGTTCATCGCCGGCAAGTTCGCCGGCCTGTGCGGCACCATGGCGCTCGTCATGGCGGGCATGGGGGCGTTCCTCTTCGCCATCGTGCTGGTCGTCGACGGCAGCCCGTCGTGGATGGTCCTCGCCGCCGTCGCCATGATCTACGTGCAGCTGCTCGTGGCGATGGCCGTCACGATCTTCTTCTCAACCGTCACCTCGGCCATCCTCGCCAGCGTGCTCGGCATCTGCGTGTTCGTCGCGGGCCAGCTGAGCCAGAACGTGCTGTCGCTCACGCGCCTGGGCAAGAACGGCGTGACGCAGGCGCTCTCGTGGGTCGTGTACGTCGTGATCCCGAACCTCGCTGCCGTAGACGTGAAGGCCGGCGTGGTGGGGGAGCGCACGGTGCCGTGGGGCGAGGTGGCCCTGTGGACCGGCTACCTGCTGGCCTACGTGGTCGTCGTGCTCGCGCTCGGCGTCCTGATCTTCCGCCGCAAGGAGTTCTGACGTGCTGCGGCGCGTCCTCGCGGTCGCGGTCGTCGTGCTGTGCGCCGCCGCGGTGGTCGGCTACCAGGCCTCCCGGCCGGCGAAGGCCCCGGCCGGACCCAGGGTGTTCGTGCCGTCGCCCGACTTCTTCCTCGACTTCTCCCCGAGCTTCCGGACGACGATCGCCGACGCCTACTACCTGCTCATGGTCCAGTACTACGGGGAGCACATGAAGGGCGACAAGAAGCTCGATTCGCTTCCCCAGATGGTCGACCTCGTGACCACGCTCAGCCCGCGTTTCACGCGCGCCTACCTGTTCGGGGCGTTCGCCCTCATCGACGCGGGCCGGCCGGACCTGAGTTACAGGCTTCTGGAACG
>CAIXSE010000364.1 GCA_903921965.1 uncultured Thermoleophilia bacterium
GCCAAGGGCGTCGTGGTGGCCCAGTTCGACAAGGACGACGTCGAGACGCTGGGCCTCGTCAAGATGGACATCCTCGCCCTCAAGATGCACTCGGCCATCGCCGAGGCCGTGCGCCGCATCGAGGCGCGCACCGGCGAGCACGTCAGCGCCTGGGAGCTGCCGCGCGACGACCCCAGGGTGTACGAGCTCATCAGGTCGGCGCGCACCGTCGGGCTGTTCCAGCTCGAGAGCTCGGGGCAGCGCAACCTGGCCTCGCGCCTGCAGGAGGCAGACTTCGAAGACGTCATCGCGGCCATCTCGCTGTTCCGGCCGGGGCCGCTGCAGGCCGAGATGATCGGCCCGTTCATCCGCCGGCGGCACCGCATCGAACCGGTCGAGGTGCCGCACCCGGCCATGGAGCGCATCCTGCGCCGCACCTACGGGGTCATCGTCTACCAGGAGCAGGTCATCGAGGTGGCGGCGGCCGTCGCGGGCTTCAGCCTGGCCGAGGCCGACACGCTGCGGCGCACCATGACGCATGAGCGGTCGATGGAGGAGATGGACGAGATCGGCCGCACCTTCGTCGAGAAGGCCGTGGCGCGCGGCGTCGAGCGCGAGGTCGCGGAGGAGGTCTTCCGCCAGCTCCGCGGCTTCGCCGCCTACGGCTTCAACAAGGCGCACGCGGCCTGTTTCGCCATCGTCTGCAACGCCTCGGCCTGGCTCAAGGCGCACTACCCGGCCGAGTTCTACGCCGGCATCATGAACAACCAGCCCATGGGGTTCTACTCGCCGCGCGTGGTGCTCAACGACGCGCGGCGCTTCGGCATCGAGGTGCTGCCGCTCGACGTGAACCGCAGCGGCGAGTGGTTCGAGGTCGAGCAGGATGGGCGGGCCCTGAGGGTGGGGCTGGCCTACGTCAAAGAGATGAGCGCCGCGGCGCGGCGGGCGATCGTCGAGGCACGCGGTGACGGGGGCGCGGCGGCAGAGGCCGCTTCCGGTGGCGAGGGGGGTCCAGGGGGGCGCTCCGCTCCTTCCGGGCTGCCTGACGATGTGCGGTGTGCCTCCGGCGCACCGCACCATGGCCCGGCTACGCTGGCTATTGGCCCTGCAGAGCCCCCTTCACCCCCCTCGCCACCTCACGCGGCCTCTGCCCGAAGCGCCCCCGGCAGCGCGCTCACGAGCCCGCTCGTCACCGCGGCTTGTGGACCCGGTCAAGCGGGCCCGCCTGCGGCCGGCCCGCCCGGCGAAGGGCCGGCGGCCGGAGGCGGGCCGACCGCGGAAACGCCCTCCGGGCCGCCGCGGCCGTACACCTCGCTGGCCGACTTCGTAGCGCGCACGCGGGTGAGCCGCGAGATCGCCGAGAACCTCGTGCGGCTCGGCGCCTTCGACGCGCTCGGCGTGCGGCGCGAGGAGCTGGTCGCGCAGGTGCCGCTGCTCTACGCCGGCGCGAAGCGCCCGGAGGCGGCCGGCCGGCCGGTCACGCCCGGGTCCGCCGGCGGCGACGGCCTCGACCAGCCCCGCCTCGCCCTGGACGAGCAGCTCGCCCCCCTCGCCTTCCTGCCCGACTGGCCGGCGCAGCGGCGCGTCAGTATCGAGCTCGAGCTGCTCGGCCTCAACGTCAGCGCCCACCCGCTGCGCTTCGTGCGCGAGCAGGTCAGGGCGCTCGGCGTCACCCCGGTGGCGCGCCTGCCGCAGGTGCCGCACGGGAAGCGCGTGCGCCTCGCAGGCGTGCTCGAGCGTGCCCAGATGCCCTGGATCCGCAGCGGGCACCGCACCATGTTCCTCACCATCGAAGACGAGACCGAGCTGGGCCAGGTGGTGGTCTTCAACGACGTCTACCTCAGGTACGGGCGCGTGCTCAAGAGCGCCGTCTACCTGCTGGTCGAGGGCGAGCTGCAGAACGACGAGGAGCACGGCCTCGCCGTGGTGGCGCACCGCGTCATGGACCTCATCGAGGTGCTGGGGCGCGGCGGCGTGCTGCCGGCGGCCTCGCGCCGCCACGAGCCCGCGGCCGCCCCGGGCACGGCGCCGGGGGCCGGCGCCTTCCCGCCCGGCGCCTGGGCGCCGGTGGCGAC
>CAIXSE010000365.1 GCA_903921965.1 uncultured Thermoleophilia bacterium
CAACATCGACGCCGTCGCCATCCAGACGCCCATGGACGTGCCGCCGGAGACGGCCGACATCCACGCCCTCGCCGTCCAGCTGCAGAACACCTCCAAGCCGCTGAACCTGCTCGCCTACTGCCTCGAGAGCGTGCCGTACCTCTTCGAGCTGCTCCTCGTGCGCGCCGGCAGCGAGGAGGCCCTGCGCGAGCGTCCGCTCGCCTGGTTCGACCCGACCTCGCTCAGCCCGCTGGTGTTCAAGGACATGGACGTGCTGACCATCGAACTGTGCTGCAGGTACGGCATCCCGGTGGCGCCGTGCAGCCTTGTGGTCGGCGGCGGGACGGGTCCGATCACCCCCGCGTCGCAGGCCCTGCTCGTGGGCGTCGAGGTGCTGGCGATGATCGTGATGACGCAGATCCTGGCGCCCGGGCACCCCATCCTGGCGAGCGCCTACAACTCGACGATGGACATGGGCACCGGCAACACCAACCTCGGCTCGGTGACGACGGCGCTCGCGCAGGCCGCTGCGGCGCAGTTCATGCGCGAGGCGTTCAAGGTGCCGGTGCTGACGGCGTCGCTGTGGAGCGACTCGTACGCGTCCGACGGCCAGACGGTGTTCTCGAAGGGGATGAACTCGGCCTTCACGGCGATGGCCGGCGCGGACGTGGTGTACGGCGCCGGCCGCCTCGGCGGCTCGACGCTGGCGAGTCCGGCGCAGCTGGTCATCGACGACCGCATGACGGCGCTGGTGCGCGGCTACGCGGCCGGGATGACGGCCGACGACGACACGCTCGGCGTGCAGGCGATCCTCGACGCCGGAGCCGGCGGCAACTACCTGCGGGCGCGGCACACGCTCAAGCACTGCCGCGAGGCCGCGCGGCCCGACATCTTCGTCGCCGACCCGCTCGACACGTGGCAGAACGCCGGCGCGCCGGACCTCTACGAGCGCGCCGCCGCGAGGTACCGCGAGCTGCGGCAGGGCCTGGCTCCGCTCGACCTGCCTGACGAGGTCGTCCGCGACCTCGAGAAGCTCGTGGCCGCCGCGGACGCGGCGCTGGCGGGGTAGCAGCGCGCGCGCCGGCCGGCGCGACGAAGTCTGCCGTCAGCTGCTCACGTAGTGCGCCGTCCTGGGCGAGAGACCCGCTCAGCACTCTCTCGTCAAGATCTGACGCTCTCCCTGATGGCGAAGACTCGATGGCTGCCGACGAGGTACTCCACGACCCGCACAGGCGTGCGGAAGCCTTCTCTCGCGACAGGCGTTATCCAGCAGGTGCTTCCAGGATCCGGCATCTCAGTGCACCTCCCGGGAGTGGGCGGGAGCCGGGCTTTGCGGCTGTGAGTCAGACGGATTCCGCGACTGCACCTTAGTGCCTGGCAAGGTGAGCGCCGCGGCAGCTGAGCGCCCGTCTACGAAGCGGTCACGCCTCATCGCACCGGTGCGCCGCGTCGTCCCGAGCCTGGATCAGTCGCAGTTCGAATTCGAGGAGGCGGCGGTGCAGGTCGGAGCGAACGCGTTCGAGGCCTATACGCACGGCCAGCTCGGCCTCGTCGAATCCCCCGGCCCTCCGATACAGGTCGGCCATCAGGATGAAGCCTGAGGAGGGGTCATCGGCAGCCATGGCCCTGCCGGAGTGGAGCAGCTCGTCAAGGTAGCAGGCCGTCTTGACGCGAAGGGTCGACGCCTTCGCGGACGCGCCGTTGTCGTCGCAGTCCCAGATCGCGGCGAGC
The DNA here is from genome assembly GCA_903921965.1 of uncultured Thermoleophilia bacterium. Next base: position 1,711 of record CAIXSE010000365.1, read on the forward strand.
ATCATCGAGACCAGATCCTCTGTGGCCGGTCGTCCCTGGTCGACGATGTGCGCCCGGGCCAGGAACCGTCTCGCCAGCTGCGGCACGGACGAGTTGCGGAGAAGCATCTGGTACTCGTCGGACCGCACGACCTGCTCGGTACCGGGCGCCGCACGGCCCAGGTCTCCGGCGCAGTAGCCGCAGCCGGGGCACTCGTGGATCCAGTACTTCATGGTGTCACGCATCATCGGCGCCGGACGCCCATCCAGGTCCGGGGCTCCGAATGTGTTCGTGCTCAGCAGTCCGGTCTGCTCGCTCTCGGTGCCGCACACGGCGCACACCACGGTGTGGGCATAGGGGAGTGTCACGGATCCTCGCCTCCTCTTGGGTCTCCACCGCCGGTCCTGAGGCGATCAAGCTCCGCCTC
>CAIXSE010000366.1 GCA_903921965.1 uncultured Thermoleophilia bacterium
CCTTCGTGTCGCGCGGGATCGAGAGCTGGTTGATGGTCTTCGTGGCGGGGTCGAAGCGCATCAGCATGATGGTGTCGGAGCGCGCGGGCTCGCCGGCCTTGCTGTCGACCCCGAAGAGGAGGACGGTCGTGCCCTTGCGCCAGATCCAGCCGGCGTCGGGCGTGAGCTGCGCGCGCGTCTTCTTGTCGATGCGGGTGTTGGCCTTGTCGACGGCCCGGTCGAACCTCTGGTACCCGGGCCAGGCGAGCACCGTGACCACCGAGCACGCGATGACGACGGCGACCAGCAGCCCGACCGGGATGAACCACCAGCGGAAGCGGCGCCGCCGGCGAGGGGCGCGGCCGGCCTTGCCGTCGCCGTCCGCGGCGTAGCGGGTGTAGCCGCGGGACGCCGCCGCAGGGGCCGCCTTGGCCGCGGCTGATCCCGGGTCGCCGTCTTCGCGTGCGCCGGCGGATGCGGCGGCGGGCGCGGAGCGCTGCCGGTCCGGCGTACGGGCGCCGGCCAGTTCGTCGTCGAGGGGGGTTCGCCTGGCGCGGCCTGCCTTGTACGTCCTGTAGGGCTTGCGGCCCGCGTTGTCGTCGTCTGGCATCGGCTGCTCGAGTTCCTGCGCAGGCACGGCCCTGCCTGGGCGTGGGCGCGGGGAGCGGGGCGTTCGGGCTCTCGCCTGACTACGCCCCCGGGTGGGCGTTTCCTGCAGCCGCGAGTGTACATCATGGTAAGCTCGCGGGCGTCGTGGGTCCCAGGCGAACCATCATCGGTGTCGACATCGGCGGCACCAAGATAGCCGCTGCGCTCCTGCGTGCGGGGCTTCCCGGCGCAGGGACGCGTGCGCTCACGTCAGAAGAGACGCCGAGGCTGGAGGCCCGGTTCGTGACGGCCACCGACGCGTCATCGCCCGAAGCCTGCCTCGCGTCCATCTTCGCCTGCGTCGACCGTCTCGCCGCCGGGCAGCCGGTCGACGCCGTCGGCGTGGGCGTGGCCTCGATGGTCGACTTCGCCGGCGGCCGGGTCGTGGACTCGGTGAACCTCCCCCTCGCCGACGTCCCTCTGCGCGACCTGCTCGCGGACCGGCTCGGCGTGCCTGTGGTCGTGGACAACGACGCCAACGCGGCGGCCCTGGGCGAGGCGACCTACGGAGCCGGCAGGGGGAGCCGTGAGATGCTCATGCTCACCCTGGGCACGGGCGTCGGCGGCGGCATCGTCTGCGGCGGCCGCCTCTACCGGGGGAGGAGCGGCGCGGCCGCCGAGCTCGGCCACATCATCGTCGACGTGGACGGCCCGCCGTGCCCCGCGAACTGCCCCAACCACGGCTGCCTCGAGGCCTTCGTGGCGGGGCCGGCCATGGGCAGGGCCGCCCAGGCGTACGCGGTCGAGCACCCAGGGTCGGGGCTCGGCCGGGCGCTGGCCGCGGGCGAGACCGTCGACGGCCCGCTGCTCACGCGCCTGGCGCTCGCGGACGATCCCGGCGCCGCGGAGGTGCTCGCCGGGATCGGCGAACTGCTCGGCGCCGGGCTGGTCACGCTCGTCAACATCTTCAACCCGGAGCTCGTCGTGATCGGCGGCGGCGCTGCCGCCGCCGGGGACCTGCTCCTGGGGCCGGCCCGGCGCGTGCTGGCGGCCCGCGGCCTGCGGCCGCAGAAGGACGAGGTGCGGGTCGTGCCGGCGACGCTGGGACCCGACGCGGGCTTCTTCGGCGCCGCCGCCCTCGCGCTCGTCGAGCTGTTCCCTTCCGAGCGTGGCCGTTCTTGACTTCGCTCCGGCCATACCGCAGCATGAGCAGGAATCCCGCGCGTCTTGCGATGGCAGCGCGCTGACCCAGAAGCGAGGACCACATGGCTTACAAGATCACTGACGAGTGTCTGGCGTGCGGCGCCTGCATCGACGAGTGCCCCAACGAGGCCATCTCCGAGGGCGACGACATCTACGTCATCGACCCCGACAAGTGTGACGACTGCGGCACCTGCGTCGATTCCTGCCCGAGCGAGGCGATCATCCCGGAG
>CAIXSE010000367.1 GCA_903921965.1 uncultured Thermoleophilia bacterium
CTGCTCCGCGGCCCGCGCGGCCTTGATCGCGGCCTCGCGGTCGCGCTCCTTCGCGAGCCGGTCCATGCGGGCAGCTTCGTCCCCGGCCCGGGCCGCCTCGAGCTCGCCCGCGAGCCGCGCGGCCCGCTCCCCGGCCTCCGCCACCTCCCGCTGCAGCGCGTCTGGGTCGCGCAGCTCGTCCGGGATCCCGGCCGCGAGACCGGCGGCGTGGGTGCGCTTCTCGGCGAGCGCCGTGACCGCCGCGCGCTCCGCCTCGCGCGCGGACGCCAGCCGCTGTTCGGCCGCCTGCACCCGCTCGCGCACCTGCGCCTGCAACTCGTCGGCGTCTCCGGCGGCGGCGATGACGGCGTCGAGCTCGCCGCACTCCTGCTCGCAGGCGGCGACGGCGGCGCGCGCCTGCCCTGTGGTGAGCTCCCGCTCGGCCTGGCCGTCGCGCGCGGTGAGCTCACCGGCGGCCGCCGCGAGGGCGGCGTCGGCGGCGCCCAGGTCGGCGCGGCGTGCTTCGTACCGCAGGCGCGCGCCGTCGAGCAGCTCGCGTGCCGCCGCGAGCTCGTCGTCGCCGGCGCCCTCGCCGGGGGGCGCCGGCGCGGGGTGGTCGGTGGAGCCGCACACGGGGCACGGCGCGCCGTCCTCGAGGCCCGCGGCGAGGGCCGCGGCCCGGCCGGCGCGCCACCGCTCCTCGACGGCGTCGTGCTCGGCCTGCCGCGCCTCGAACGCCCTCTTGGCCTCGTCGCAGGCCGCCGCGGCGGCGGCCCGTTCCGCCGTCGTCCGCTCGACGGCCGTCGCCGCCCTGTCGCGCGCCTCGCACTGCGCGACCGCCAGCACGGCCGCATCGCGGCGCTGCCACGCGGACTCCCGCCGCGCCTGCGCCGCCTGAGAGGCCGCGACCTGCTCTGCAGCGCTCTGCGCCGCGGCCCCGGCCTCGCTCCCGGCGGCCTCGGCCCGCGCCAGCTCCACGGCGGCGGCCGCGTGCGCCTCGTCGGCCTCGCCGCGGAGCCGCTCGGCCGTCTGCCACTCCCCGACGGTCCGCGCCATCGCCGTGAGCGCGCGGACGTCGTCGGCGGCACGCACGCGCTCGGGCTCGCGCTCGCGCTGCTCGTGCAGCACCTCCGCGGCCTTCGCCTCGCGCTCGGCGGCTTCAGCGAGGGCCTGCTCGACCTGCGCCGCCTCCTCCCCGGTGGCCGCCCGCCGCGCCGCGGCCTGCTCCAGCGCCCGCGCGTGCGGCTCGACGCGCTGCGCCCGCCGTCCCCGCTCGGCGACGGCCTCGAGCTGCTCGATGCGGGGCGCGTCGGCCGCGAGCGCCGTGACCCGCTCCGCCGCCGCGGCGACCGCGGCGGCCGCCTCGTCGGCCTGCTTCGCGGCCAGCAGGGCCGCCTCGGCACCGGCCGCGGCCGCCCGCGCCCCACCCTCGTCCGCCTCCAGCTGCCCGACCGAAGCGGCGGCCGCGTCCGTGAGCGCGCCGAGCTGCGCCTCGTCCGCGGCCTCGACCGTCTCCAGCAGCGTCTGCCGGGCCGTCTTGAGCTTCTCGGCCTCGACCACGAGCCCCCGCGCGCGCTCCTTGAGGCGGCGCTCGAGCTCCGCGCACTCCCACGTCGGGAACAGCTGCCTGAGGATCTCCTCACGCTTCACCGAGTCGGCGGCGAGCAGCTCCCTGAACCTGCCCTGCGGCAGGACGACCACCTGACGGAACTGCTCGCACGAGAAGCCGATGAGCTCGCGCACCTTCGCGTCGACCTCGGCGATGCGGGAGCTGAGGTGCTCGCCCTCCTCCCCCGGCCCTGCCTCGGTGGTCTCCCACAGCTTCGCCGTCGCCCCGGCCGGCGTCTTGTTGCCGTCGACCTGCTGCTTGGGGCTGCGCCGGACGCGGAACCTTCTCTCGCCCAGGGCGAACTCGAGCTCGACCTCGGTGAGCGTCCGCGGCGCGGCCCCTTCGCAGCGCATCTGCTGCCCGCTGCGCTCGCCGCCGCTCGTCTGGCCGTACAGGGCGAAGACGATGCCGTCGAGGATGCTGGTCTTGCCGGCGCCGGTCTCGCCGTGGATGAGGAACAGCCGGTTCTCGCCGAGCCGCGTGAAGTCGACCGTCTCGGTGGCCCGGTACGGCCCGAACGCGGTCATCGTGAGCTTGAGCGGCCGCACGCCCTCAGGCCTCCCGCCCGGCGCGCTCGGTGGCCGCGAGGGCGGCGTCGACCTCGCGCTGCTGCACCGCACTGAGCTCCTCCTGCGTGGACTCGCGGAAGAACTCGGCGAAGAGGTCGCGCGTGGACATGGTGGGCACGTCGAGCGTGGCCCGCGCCCGGGTCTCGGCCAACCACGCTTCGCGGCGTAGCGAGAGGATGTTGGGATAGACCGCGCGGAGCCGCTGCATGGGTTCGATCACGGGGTCGGTGTCGGTGAGCACGACCTCGACGAAATCTTCGGCGTAGTCGGCCGCGTCGGGCCGCTCCATGACCTCGTCGAACGAGCCTTCGAGGCGGCAGAGCCGGCGGTGCACGGGGAGCCTCTCCTCACGGACGGTGACGGTACCGCTCGCGTCGAGGTCGACGACGGAGACGGACTTGCGCTGCCCGACCTCGTCGAACGAGTACTGCAGCAGCGAGCCGGCGTACCGCACGGCGTCGCTGCCGACGCGCTGCGGCAGGTGCAGGTGGCCGAGGGCGACGTAGTCGAAGCCGTCGAACACGGCACGGGAGACCTGCTCGGAGCCACCGACAGAGAGCGGGCGCTCCGACGACTCCGTGGGCTGCGCGCCGACGACGAACGCGTGGGCGACGGCGACGTGGCGGGCGTCGTCGCGGCGGCGCGCGCGCACGAGGTCGAGCTGCGCCTGCAGCGCCGCCTCGTGCGTGTGGATGTCGCCGCCGAGGGCGTGGCGCGCGGTCTCGGGGTCGGTGTAGGCGAGCGGCCAGAAGACCACCTCGAGGCCGTCCCTGCCCCGCAGCGGGACACCGCGCGGTTCGGCGCCGACGGTGCCCACGACGTGCAGGCCCATCTCGGAGACCAGCCCGTTGAGGTACTCGAGCCGCACCGCACTGTCGTGGTTGCCGGCGATCATCACGACGGGGATGCGCAGGTCGATGGTGAGGCGGGCGAGCGTCTTGTCGAGGACGCGGACGGCCTCCGTGGGGGGGACCGCGCGGTCGAACACGTCGCCCGCGATCACGAGGGCATCAGGCTCGACCTGCCCGGCGAGACGGACAAGGCCCTCGAGCGCGAACTCCTGGACGTCGACCAGCGACCGCTCGCGCAGCAGCTTCCCGAGGTGCCAGTCTCCCGTGTGGATGAACCTCACCGCTCGCTCCCGCCCGCCGTGGCCCGCGCCCGTCCGCCGGGCAACACTACCACCCGCTCCGGACGGGAAGCGGGTGTCACGCCGGCGGCGCGGGGCCCGACGGCTGAGCCCCGGAGCCGGAGGGCGCCGGTCCCAGCAGCCCCACCTTGAGGTCGTTGACGTTGGTCCCGGTCGGACCGGTGAAGACGCGGTCGCCGGCGGCCTGGAGCGCGGTGCCCGAGGCGTGCGCGGCGAGCGCCGCCCAGGCGTCGGCGCCGGCGGCGGCCAGCGCCGGCGCAGTCAGGTCGTCGATGAGCCCGCCGGCGGCGTGCCCGGGGCCGTCGGCGCCGTCGGAATCCAGACAGAGCAGGCAGGCGGCGGGCCCGCCGGCCAGCTCGAGGGCGCCCGCGAGCGCGCCCTCCTGGCTCGGCCCCCCGCCGCCCGAGAGACCCTGTCCGTGTGCCAGCGCGGTCGTGGTCTCGCCGCCGGCGACGAGCGCCGATCCCGGCGCGGCCGCCGCGACCCGGCGCGCGAACCACCGTCCGGCCTCGGCGCTGTCGCCCTCGAGGTCGAGCCGCAGCACCTCGGCGCGGTAGCCGAGCGACGCAGCGGCCTGCGCCGCGGCCGCGCACATCACCGCGGAGTCGGCCACGACGTACGTCGTCACCCGCTCGAGCTCGTGGCAGCTCTCGGTCGCGGGGTCGGCGCGCCGCAGGTGCTCCGCCGCGCGGCGCGGCAGGTGCTCCCACAGCGCCCACTCGTCGCAC
>CAIXSE010000368.1 GCA_903921965.1 uncultured Thermoleophilia bacterium
AGCACCTCGCCGGTGAGCTTGCCGTACTCCGGGTTCTCGCCCTGCTGGAAGTTCCTCGTGGGCATGGCGCCGTACTCGTGCACGAGCTCGAGCACGCCCGGCGTGCCGGTCTGGTGGAAGTGCTCGGTGTACGGGTCGTCGAGGGTCGCGTAGCAGCTGGCCACGGCGGTGATGAAGCGCTCGGGGTCGGCGACCTTGACGCCGCCGGTGCCGCGCACGGCGATGGCCTTGAGGTTCTTGGAGCCCATCACCGCGCCGACGCCGGAGCGGCCCGCGGCGCGGCCCATGTCGTTCATCACGCAGGCGAAGCGCACGAGCTTCTCGCCGGCCGGCCCGATGCAGGCCACCTTGGCGTCGGGGGCCGTGCGCGCGATCACGGCCAGCTCGGTGGCCTCGGTGTCCTGGCCCCAGAGCTCCGCGGCGTCGCCGAACTCGACGCGGTCGTCGTCGATGTACAGGTACACCGGCTTCTCGGCCCTGCCCTCGAAGACCAGCAGGTCCCAGCCGGCGTACTTGAGGTTGGTGCCGAACTCGCCGGCGGCGGTGGAGTTGGCGATGCCGCCGGTGAGCGGCGACTTCGTCACCACCACGTAGCGGTTGCCGGCCGGCGCGCCGGTGCCGGTCAGCGGACCGGTCGCAAAGAGCAGCTTGTTCTCGGGCGAGAACGCGTCGATGGTGGGGTCGATCTCGTCGTACAGGTACCTGGCGCCGAGACCGAGGCCGCCGATGTACTCCTCGGCCTTCTTGCGGTCGACGGCCTCGGCCGCCCAGGTCAGGGCGGAGAGGTCGACGCGCAGGAGCTTGCCCGTCCAGCCGAACATGGTCACGCCCCCTTCCGGTACGAGTCGGCGAGCTGGGCGGCCACGTCCGCGCGCCGCTCCACGATGCTGCGTTCGGAGTCGATGTAGCGGAGCGCGCCCCGGGCGCAGAAGCGCACGCACTGCGGGTCGCCGTCGCAGAGGTCGCACTTCTCGGCGTGGCCGCTCGCCCCGACCTCGATGTTGCCGAAGGGGCAGGCCAGCTGGCACATGCGGCAGCCCACGCACTTCTCGTGGTTCACGCGCACGACCTCCGCCCCGTCGGCGAGCCTCGTGCGGCTGATCGCGCCGGCCGGGCAGATGCGCTGGCACCAGGCGTCCTTGCACTGCGTGCACACCACGGGGACCGCCAGCTCGTCGTGCAGGTAGACCGTCCGGCGGATCCGCGCCTTGCGCGGGTTGAACTCGCCGTGGTGGCGGAACGAGCACATGAGCTCGCACGTCCCGCACCCGGTGCACCTGCCGATGTCCACCTCGATCATCCGGTCCATGAAATCGCCCCTTTCATGAGGACCTGTTGCCGGTCCGGCGGCCGCGCCGCCGGGGATTCACCCGCCGTACATCGGAGGGAAGACCGCCACCTGGTCGCCGCCCTTCAGCGGCGTCTGCAGCCCGTCGAGGAAGCGCACGTTGCGCCCGTTGACCAGCACCTGGAGCTCGGGTCTGAGCAGGCCGGAGTCGAGGAAGAGGGCGCGCCGGCGCGCGGGGGTGTCGCAGACGGCCGAGAGCACGGCGAGGAGGTCGGCGCCGTCGCCGCACCCGGTCTGGGCCTCGGGACGGCCGAACGCGGCCTTGACCCCCGCGAACAGCTTCACGACCACCGTCCCCTCGGGCACCGCCGCCTCCTCGGAAGACCCTCGGGCAAGGACGTCCTTGCCGGCCCGATGCTATCGCCTTCTGCGCGGACGGCAAGGTGCCGGGGCCGCTGGCCTGGCGGCGGCGGCGGCGTGGCGTCAGCGCCCGCGGCGGCGTCGGCGTGGCGTCAGCGCCCGCGGCGGCGTCGGCGTGGCGTCAGCGCCCGCG
>CAIXSE010000369.1 GCA_903921965.1 uncultured Thermoleophilia bacterium
CGGCCATGATCAAGCCCGGCGAGACGGTGTTCCTGAGCTCGGGCACCACCGCCGTGCAGGTACTGAGCCAGGTCGACCCCGACCTGCGCGCGCGCGTCATCACGCACAACGTCGGAGCCGTCTCCGCAGCCCAGCACACCAACCTGGACATCGTGCTGCTCGGCGGGTCGTACAAGGCCCGCTCCAACATCGTGGCCGGCTCGCTCACCGTGCAGATGGTCGAGGGGTTCCACGCCTCGCGCTTCATCCTGGGGCCTGACGGCCTCTCGCTCGACGAGGGGATCACCACGCCGAGCATCAGCCTCGCCGGCGTTGAGCGCGCCATGGTCCGCCAGACCCGGGGGGAGATCGTCGTGCTCGCAGACAGCAGCAAGGTCGGCGCCGTCGGCGACGTCGTCATCTGCCCGCTCGACACGGCGACCATCGTCATCCTCGACGACGCCGTGGGGCAGGACGTGCGCGAGGAGATCGAACTCCTCGGCCTGCAGCTCATCGTCGTGTGACCACCCGCCGGGCGGCGCCCGGCCCCGACAGACGCCGGCGGCACGGCACGGACGAACGCGGCGCCCCGGCCACGAACCTGGCACAAGAGGAGACAGATCAGTGACCGTGAACGAAGAGCCCCGCGCCGACGGGGCGGCCGCGGAAGGGACCGCCTGCGGCCCGGTCGGCGCCGCCGACGGCACCATCGACGAGCGCGAGGCGGCGCTCCTGGCGCAGATCACCGCGGTCGTCAGCGACGACTGGGACCTCGGCGAGGTCGCCCGCGTCGAGCGCATCTTCGGCGGCTACTGCAACGCCAGCTTCAGCGTCTGGACGCGGCGCGACGACGGCGAGCACCTGTACTTCGTGCGCAAGTACAACCCGGCCGTCACCGAGCGCGAGGTGCTCTTCGAGCACGCGCTCCTCTCGCACATCGACCGCGAGGGCTTCGGCCTGGCCTCGCACGTCTACCCCACGCGCTCGGGCGGCACGTTCGTCACCCGCCAGGAGGTCGTCGACGGCGCAGACACGACCTTCTACTTCGCCGTCTTCACGATGCTCACGGGCGAAGACAAGTACACCTGGCTCGAGAACCGCCTCACCGACAAGGAGTTCGACAGCGGCGCGCGGGTGCTCGCCCGGTTCCACCACGCCGGCTACGGCTTCGACCCCGGCGACCTCGCACGCGTGCAGCCGCCAATCCAGCAGTTCGTCCCCACGTGGGCGGAGGACTGGCCGCGGCTCACCGCCGGCGGCGGCGACACCGAGGCCGACCGCTTCCTGCGCGAGAAGCTGCCCGCCATCCTGGACGTGGTCGCGCGCGGCGGCGAGATCACCGCGGCCATCCAGGGCATGCCGCAGTGCGCCACCCACTGCGACTACCACCCCGGCAACCTCAAGTGGGTGGACGAGCAGGGCGTCGGCCTCTTCGACTTCGACTGGGCCAAGCTGGACCACCGCCTCTTCGACGTGGCCCAGGGCATCTGCTACTTCTGCACCTCGTGGGAGGGCGACGACAAGGGCACGCTGCGCATGGACAAGGCCGAGGTCTTCCTGCGCGGCTACCAGGACGAGGCCTCCCGCTGGGAGCACCCGGGCCGCATGAGCGCGGAGGAGCTCGCGCTGCTGCCGCGCATGATCGCCAACGCGAACCTCTACATCCTCAACTGGGACGTC
>CAIXSE010000370.1 GCA_903921965.1 uncultured Thermoleophilia bacterium
CCGCACACCCACCGTCCTCCAGATGGAGGCGGTCGAGTGCGGCGCCGCCGCCCTCGGCATCATCCTCGGCTACTACGGGCGCTTCATCCCGCTCGAGGAACTGCGCGAGCGCTGCGGCGTGTCGCGCGACGGCAGCAAGGCGTCCAACATCCTGAAGGCCGCCCGCGGACTCGGCATGCAGGCTGGGGGCTGGCGGCTGGACGTACCCGAGCTGCACCTCCGCAAGCCCCCCTTCATCGTGTTCTGGAAGTTCAGCCACTTCCTGGTGGTGGAGGGCTTCGGCCGGGACCGCGTGTACCTCAACGACCCCGGCAGCGGTCCGCGCTGGGTGACGGCGAAGGAGTTCGACGAGGCGTACACGGGCATCGCCCTGATACTCGAACCGGGGCCCGACTTCCAGCGTGGCGGACGGCCGCCAAGCCTGACAGCTGCGCTGCGCCCGAGACTCGCCTCGTCGCGCAAAGGACTCGCGTTCGTGATCCTCGCGGGCCTCGCCCTCGTCGTCCCGGCGCTCGTCACGCCCGTGTTCACGCAGATCTTCGTCGACAAGTACCTGGGGCAGAGCAGCAACATCTGGGTCGCGCCGTTGCTGGCGATCATGGTGGCCACGGCGGCCGTCATCGGGTTCCTCACCTGGCTGCAGCACATCTACCTGCTGCGCCTGCAGGTCAAGCTCTCGGTGACGACCTCCAGCCGCTTCTTCTGGCACGTGCTGCGCCTGCCCATCCAGTTCTTCTCGCAGCGCTACGCCGGCGAGATCGGCAGCCGCGTGGGCCTCAACGACATCGTCGCCACCCTGCTCTCGGGACAGCTCGCCACCACCGTCATCACCATCTGCACCCTCGTCTTCTACCTGATGATGATGGGCGTGTACTCGATCCCGCTCACGCTCACCGGCGTCGTCGTCGCGGCGCTCAACCTGGTGGCGCTGCGCCTCGTCTCGCGCCGGCGCATCGACGCCAACCGCCGCCTGCTGCAGGAGTTCGGCAAGCTCACCGGCACCACCATGGCGGGGCTGCAGATGATCGAGACGGTGAAAGCGGGCGGCATGGAGGACGGCTTCTTCTCGCGCTTCGGCGGCCACCAGGCGGCCGTCGTCGACGCCACCCAGACCCTGGGCGTGAAGACGCAGCTGCTCAACGCCGTGCCCGTGTTCCTGAGCGAGTTCAACGCCCTCATCATGCTCACCTGGGGGGCGTGGTTCGTGATCCAGGGCAGCCTCACCGTCGGCATGCTCGCAGCGTTCATGGCGCTCATGGCCGCGTTCATCGCCCCGTTCGCCACCCTCGTGAACCTCGGGGCCACGGTCCAGGAGGCGCACGGCGACATGAACCGCCTGGACGACGTGCTGAAGGCCGAGGTCGACCCGCTCATGGCCGCCGACAGAGACGACCCGGCCGAGACGGTGGCCGCGCCCAAACTCGAAGGACACCTGGAGATCCGCGGCCTCACCTTCGGCTACAGCCCGCTCGAGGAGCCCCTCATCCGCGACTTCGACCTCGAGGTCAAACCCGGGCGGCGCGTCGCCCTCGTCGGGGGATCCGGAAGCGGCAAGACCACCATCGCCAACCTCGTCTGCGGGCTCTACGAGCCGTGGGAGGGAGCCATCCTGTTCGACGGCATGACGCGGGAGCAGATCCCCCGCGAGGTCATGGTCAGCTCGGTCTCGCGTGTGAGCCAGGACATCTACCTGTTCGAGGGCACCGGCATGGAGAACCTCACGATGTGGGACTCCACGATCCCCGAGTCGTGGGTGCTCAGCGCGGCCGACGACGCGTGCGCCCGCGACGTGCTGGCGCTCAGGCGTGGCGGCTTGTCCGGTCCGATCTCGGAGGGCGGCGCCAACTTCAGCGGCGGGGAGCGGCAGCGCCTCGAGATAGCGCGGGCGCTCGCGGTGAACCCGCGCATCGTCATCCTCGACGAGGCGACGAGCGCGCTCGACCCGGTCACCGAGGAGCAGGTCGACCGGGCGCTGCGCCGCCGCGGCTGCACGTGCTTCATCATCGCCCATCGCCTCAGCACCATCCGCGACTGCGACGAGATCGTCGTGCTCGACAAGGGAGTGGTGGTCGAGCGCGGCACCCACGACGAGCTGCTGGCACTGGAGGGGGTGTATGCCTCGCTCGTCCGGGAGTAGGCCGCTGAGCGACGAGAGCGCGTGGCTCGCGGGTCGCGCGACCGTCGAGGCGCGCGGCAACGAGCCGTGGCTGCTCGATGAGCGGGAGGCCTGCTGGGCCGTGGTCGACGGGCTGGTCGACGTGTTCGCCGTCGACGTCGCGTCCGGCGGGGACACGGGTGCGCGCCACCACGTGGCCCAGGCCGGCGCCGGCCAGCTGCTGTGCGGCGGGGCCGTCCTCTCCCCCGAGCCCGGGCGGGCCGGCATGGCCCTGCTGGTCGTCCCCTCCCCCACCGTGACGGTCGTCCCGCTGACGCGGAGCGAGGTGCTCGGCCTCCTGGCCGACCCTGCCGAGCGCCTGCTGGCGACCCTCGCCCTCTCGGACTGGGCCGAGACGCTGAGCGCTCGCCTGCCGCGCAAGCGGCGTCCGTTCGCCAGCGTCCCGGCGGCGCCGGGAGCTCCGCTCGAGTTGCTCGAGGGCCAGTCCCTCACAGCCCGGGGCGGCGCCGCCTGCGTACGCCTTACGGCGGGCAGCGCGCGGCTCGTGTCGGACGAGGCCATGACGGTCACGGCGCCGAGCGACTGGCTCCCCATCACCGACAACACCTGGCTGGAGGCCGCCGAAGACGTGGTCTGCGAGGCCGTGTACCTGGTCCGGGCGCTGCACGGCGACGCCGGCCTGGCGCCCATCGACGAACTGTACCGCGTACTGATGACCGGCCTTCGCGAGCGCTACCGTCGCGAAGATGCCGACGAGGTCGAGCGGTTGCGCCTCAGGGACGACGTCCTGCGCGAGGCCTTCTCCAAGACGCTGGCACGCCAGGCGAGCGTGCTGGACGCCGGGCCCGTCACCTCGGCCGCCGCCGACGAGGACGACCTCCTCACGGCCTGCCGCATCATCGGCCACAGGATGGGGGCCACCTTCCGCCAGCCGCCGGACAGCTGGCGCCACAGCAAGGCGTACCACCCCGTGTCCGCCATCGCCCGCGCCTCGCACCTCAGATACCGCGAGGTGGCACTGGACGGCACCTGGTGGCGCAGCGACAACGGCCCCCTCCTCGCCTACACCCGCGACGACGGCGCCCCGGTGGCGCTGCTCCCGGCAGGCTCCAGGAGCTACAGGGCCCGGGTGCCCGGCACGGCGGAGCCGGTGAAGGTCGACGAGGCGTTCGCCTCGGGACTCGCGCCCCGCGCGTTCATGTTCTACCGTCCGCTGCCCGAGAGGCCACTGACCGGCCGCGACATCCTCAGGTACACGCTGCGCGGCAACCGGCGCGACATCGTCATCGTGTGCATCCTGGGGCTCCTCGCCGCCGTCATCGCCCTCTCCCTGCCGCTGTTCACCGAGGTCGTGTTCAACTACATCGTTCCGAAGGGCAACGCAGGGGCGCTCACGGAGGTCGCCGGCATGCTGCTGGTGATCGCCGTCGTCATGGGCGTGTTCGCCTACACGCGCGGCGTCATGACCGTGCGCGTCCAGACCCGCCTCGACAGCGAGCTCCAGGCAGCGGTCTGGGACCGGCTGCTGTCGCTGCCCGCGGCGTTCTTCCGCCAGTTCACGGCCGGCGACCTGGCCACCCGCGTCACCTACATCAACCAGA
>CAIXSE010000371.1 GCA_903921965.1 uncultured Thermoleophilia bacterium
CCGGCCTGCACCAACTTCGAGCGCTGGGACATCGGCGACTGGGCGCACGCCTCGGGCTACGGCACGCACAAGTTCGAGCAGGTCAACCACCGCATCATCGTGCTCCAGAAGAAGTGCGTGGAGCCGCTCGGCGAGTCACGTTCCGACTACGAGATCTTCGCGGCGCTCGCCGGCAGGCTCGGCATCGGCGACGTCTACACCGACGGCGGCCTGACCGAGCTCGACTGGGTGAAGCGCATCTTCGCCGCCAGCGACCTGCCGAAGCACGTCTCGTGGGACGAGTTCGCCGAGAAGGGCTACTACGTCGTCCCCGTACCCGAGCCCCACCCTTCGACGCCGGCCCTTCGCTGGTTCGCCGAGGACCGCGAGCGCGACACCCCCGACTGGGGCCCGCCGCCGTGGGACACCGTGGGCGGCAAGGGCCTGCAGACCAGCACCGGCAAGATCGAGTTCGTCAGCTCCAGCCTCACGCGGTTCTACGCCTCCGGCGAGGTCGTGGACGAGGAGCGCCCCGCGATGGGGCCGCAGTACATCGAGAGCTGGGAGGGCCACCGCACGACCGGGCTCACGGCGGCGTACCCGCTGCAGCTGCTGTCGCCGCACCCGCGCTTCAGCTTCCACACCCACGGCGACTGCAAGGACGCCTGGGCGATCGACATCGAGGAGCACCGCCTGCTCAAGGACGACGGGCGGCACTACTGGATCATCCGGCTGCACACCGACGACGCCGAGGCACGCGGCATCGCCCACGGCGACCTCGTGCGCGCCTTCAACGACCGCGGCGAGGTCGTGCTGGCCGCCTACCTCACCGAGCGCGTGCGGCCCGGCACGGTGCACTGCTACGAGTCGTGCGCCGACTACGAGCCGGCCGGCGAGCCGGGGCACTCGCCCGAGCTCGCCGGCTGCATCAACATCCTGACGCCAAAGCGCTTCATCACGCCCACCTCTCCCGGACAGGCGTGCAACACCGCGCTCGTCCAGGTGGAGCGCCTGCCGGACGACCGGCAGCCCTGACCGCCGGAGGCGGGCGGCGCCGGCGGTGGCGCCGCCCCCGTGACCGGCCCGGGCGGCGGAGGCCCCTGCGCCTCCGCCGCCCGTCTTCTCCTGCTCAGCCGTAGCGGCCCGAGCCGAGGCCGATGGCGATGGTCAGGATCGGCCTGTCCACGCGCTCGAACACCAGAGGACCGTGCGCCAGTCCTGCAGGCACGTAGATGGCCGTGGTCCTCGTGAGCGCGAAGGTCTCCGCGTCGGCAGCATCCCCCATCCCCCAGGACACCAGGCCGCCGAGGTCGCCGAGGTCCCGCGGGTCCGAGCCCACGAGAAGGACGATCTCCGGGAACGGGTGCACGTGCAGGCCCGGAAGCTCCCGCGGGGACGTCTTCTCCCAGACCCAGACGATATCGAGCCAGGTGCCCGACTCCGGGCAGAGATCAGCGTCCAGGTACACGGGGTCGGGGTACGTGAACCCCCTCACGCAGCTGAAGTCGTGGTGGGCGAGGTCCCGGACGAGCTTGGGGTCCGCGACGACGTACCTGCCGTACTTGCCGCCGGTCATTCGCCCCCGACGCCGAGGTACTGAGCCTTCACGGACTCGTTGTCGACGAGGTCCTTGGGCTCCGAGTGGTACACCATCTCGCCCTTGCTCATGATGTAGGCGTAGTCGGCCACGCTCATCGCCATGCCGAAGTCCTGCTCGACGACGAGGATGGAT
Organism: uncultured Thermoleophilia bacterium; assembly: GCA_903921965.1. The sequence goes on from CAIXSE010000371.1 coordinate 1,712, forward strand.
TGGCCGGCCTCCTTGAGGCGGCCGATGACGCGGTAGACCTCCTGCACCACGATGGGCGCCAGGCCCTCGGACGGCTCGTCGAGCATGAGCAGGTCGGGGTTCGTCATGAGCGCCCGGGCGATCGTGAGCATCTGCTGCTCGCCGCCGCTGAGGAGGTTGCCCTTGTTCTTCCCGCGCTCCTTGAGGCGGGGGAAGGTCTCGTACACCTTCTCCAGCGTCCAGGGGTCCTTCTTGTCGCCGGTGCGCGCGGCCATGGTGAGGTTCTCGGTCACCGAGAGCGACGGGAAGATCATGCGGCCCTGCGGCACCAGGCCGATGCCGGCGCGCGCGATCTTCTCCGGAGCCTGCCCGACGAGCTCGACGCCGTTGAACCGGATGCTGCCCGTGCGCGGCGGCGTGAGGCCGATGATGGAGCGGATGGTGGTGGTCTTGCCCATGCCGTTGCGTCCGAGCAGGGCGACCACGCTGCCGTCCTTGACCGTCATGTCGACGCCGTGGAGCACGTGGCTCTCGCCGTAGTACGTGTGGATGCCGGTGAGCTCGAGCATCGCCGGTCACTGCCCCGCGGTGCTCGCCTTGTGCGAGCCCATGTAGATGTCCTTGACTGTCTGGTTGGCGCGGATCTCGTCGGGCGTACCTTCGGCCGAGATGGCGCCGAAGTGCAGCAGGATGATGCGTTCGGCGACGCCGAACACGAGGTCCATGTCGTGGGCGATCATCAGCACGGTGATCTTCCTCCCGAGCGCGCGGATGCGCTCCGTGATGTCCGCGCTCTCCGTGGGCGTGAGACCGCAGCTCGGCTCGTCGAGCATGAGCAGGTCCGGGCTGCTGGCGAGGCTGAGCCCCATCTCGATCTTGCGCTGCTCGCCGTAGGCCAGCGACGCCACCGTCTCGTCGCGCTTGTCCCACAGGTCGATGGTCTCGAGGAGCTGCTGGGCTTCCTCCCGGAGAGCCTTGTCGCCCATGAACGCACCCCAGACGCGGTAGCGCCCCGCGCGTACGCCCTGCAGGGCGATGCGCACGTTGGTGAGCACCGTCTCGTTGGGGAACAGGCTGGTGATCTGGAACGACCTGGCCATGCCCAGCTGGGTGCGCGCGTACACCGGCTTGTGCGTGATGTCCTTGCCCTTGAAGAGCACCTTGCCGCTCGACGGCTTGAGCTGGCCGTTGAGCAGGTTGAACAGCGTGGTCTTGCCGGCGCCGTTGGGCCCGATCATGACGAGGCGCTCGCCCTCTTCGACGGCGAAGGACACCTGGTCGACGGCGGCGAGGCCGCCGAAGTGCACGGAGAGGTCCTGGACCTCAAGCAGCGCGACCACGGACCAACCTCCTCCACCCGTTCAGCACCATGACGCCGATGCCCTGCGGGATGACCATGATGACGACCACGATGATGGTGCCCATGATGAGCGGCCAGCGGTCTGGCACGTACACGCTGGAGAGGTACTCGACGCCGACCACGACGACGGCGCCGATCACGGGCCCGAAGAACCAGGAGGCACTGCCGAGGATGACGATGAGGAACACGATGTCGGTCATCGCCATGCCCATGTTGCCCGGCACCATCACGCCGCCGAAGTAGGCGAACAGCGCGCCGGCGATACCGCCGAACGCGCCGGCGATGATGTACGACGTGTACTTGTAGAGCCAGGTGTTGTAGCCCAGCGCCTGCATGCGGCGCTCGTTGTCGTGGATGCCCCGCAGCGCGTAGCCGTAGTGGGAGTTGACCAGCCTGTAGACCAGGAAGAGGCACACGACGACGATCAGCAGGACCAGGAAGTAGAAGCTGAACGAGTTGATGGTGATCGGCAGGCCGAGGTCGGGGTACGGGATGCCGGCGAGCCCCGTGGAGCCGCCGGTGAGCGACCGCGCGGCGATGGCCACGCGGACCAGAAGCTCGCCGAACGCGAGGGTCACCAGCAGGAAGTAGATGGGGTTGTCCGACGCCCCCACGCCGTACACGCGGAAGGCGGGGATACCGAGGCCGGCTCCCAGCAGAGCGGTGAGCACGATCACCAGCAGGAGGTTGACCCAGAAGTTGGTGATGCCGCCGTGGACGATGAGGATGCCGCAGGCGTAGCCGCCGAAGCCGAAGTAGGCGGCGTGGCCGAAGGTGGGGATGCCTTCGAAGCCCCAGAGGATGTTCATGCTCACCCCGAAGAGGGCGAAGATCATCATCTTGGTGACCAGGCTCTGGATGTACGAGGGCACGAAGGTCGGCAGCACGAGCAGCAGCACTAGGATGACGATGGCCGGCAGCCACGCCTTGAGCATCGCCGCCGCCCCGCCCTTTCCGGCGGCGGCCGGCGACACGCTCGCCGACCTGCGGGCCAGGCGGCCGAACAGCACCTCCGCGGGTCGCGTGGCCATCAGAAGACCTTCCTTCCGATGAGACCGCTCGGGCGCACCAGCAGGACGACGATGAAGATCACGTACGACGTGAAGAGCGCCGCCTGCGGCACGTAGGCCTTCCCGTAGGTGTCCAGCAGGCCGATGATCAGCGCCCCGAGCAGCGTGCCCTGGATGTAGCCCGTGCCGCCCACGACGACGACCATGAGCGTGAGCAGCAGCAGCGCGTCGCCCATGGACGGATAGGCGCCGAGGATGGGGGCGCCGAGGATGCCGGCGAAGCCGGCCAGCGCGGCGCCGAACAGGAACACGAGGGTGCTCACGAGCCCGTAGTTGATGCCCAGGCTCCTGGTCATCTCCTTGTTGTCCATGCCGGCGCGGATGATGGCGCCCACCCGCGTCTTGTCCTGCATCCACCACAGCACCACGAGCAGGGCGAGGCCGATGCCCACGATGGCGAGCCGGTAGATCGGGAAAGCGAGGTCACCGATGCGCACGACGCCGGTGAACAGCGACGGCGTCATGGCCATCTTGGCGAACGGCCCCCAGACCCAGAGGACGATGTTCGCGAAGGCGTAGCTCAACCCGATGGTGAGCACCGCCTGCTCGGGCACTTTGCCGTAGAGGTGCCGCAGGAAGAAGAAGTAGATACCCAGGCCGATGAGGCCGGTGCCGATGGCGGCGACGACCACGCCGAGCCAGAAGGTGTCGAGCTTGCTCACTATCGCCAGGCCGAAGTAGGCGCCCATCATGTACAGGGCGCCGTGCGAGAGGTTCAGGACGCCCATGACCCCGAAGGTCAGAGAGAACCCGGCGGCGAGCAGGAACAGGATGAAGGCGTACGAGACGCCGTTCAGCGTCGTGATGGTGAATGTGCTCATACGCCCCCCTGGCGTCGAGACGGGCACGAACAGCGAAGATCCGGCAGCGCGCCGGCGTCACGGTGTCGCTCGTTGAGCTTCTGTCCCACCTCCCTCACGCTGCCGGTCGGCGCCGCGCGCACTGCCGCGCACCGAGGATGCCGTCTGGACGCACCCCGCGGTCGCCTGTCTGTTTCGCAGGAATGATATACCGATATCACCCTGTGGCAAGCGCGGATCCCGACGTCACACACAGGGACACCAGCGTTCACGCCCCGGCCGAGGCTGGACCACGCCTTGCGGCGGCATCGAGAAGTGATATCGGCGTTACACGTTTGCTGTGTGGTGCCCGCGATGCGGTCACCACCGCGCTCGCGGCCCGCGCCACCGCAGAGCGGCCGTCCAGCGACGACGGGGGGCTCGCGGCCGCCGGCCGCGAGCCCCCTCCGCGCGTCACTGACACTCACGCGGCACGAGCCGGACGCGTCACTTCTGCTCGTGCAGCAGGCCCTCGTAGGTGTAGACCGGCACCCAGGCGATGCGGTCGCCCACCTGCTTGGTCTCCATCATGAAGTAGCTGCCGGTGCCCACGTACATGTCCTGGTACTTGCTCATCGTGTACGGGCCGGCCGGCGTGTCGATGGTGACGCTCGACATGGCCTCGATGAGCTTGTCGGGCGTCGTGTCGCCGCCCAGCTGCTCCACTGCCCCTGCGAACAGGTTGACGGCGAGCCAGGCGCCGAAGCTCTGCATGGTCGGGTACTGGCCGTCGTACTTGGCCTTGTACGCCTCGACGAACTCCTTGTTCAGCGGGTTGTCGATCTCCGGAGTGTAGAACTCACCGCCGATCAGGCCGAGGGCGTTGTCCCCCAGGTCCGCCAGCTGCGGCTCGGTGAGGTTGCTGGCCATGGCCGTGATGAGCGGCGCGGTGAGGCCGTAGTCCTTGTACTGTTTGACGAACGGCGCCGCGCCGTTGCCGAAGATCCACCAGTAGGTGCAGTCGGCGTCCTTCAGGCTGGTCAGGTAGGAGCTGAAGTCGACCGCGTCGATGGGCACGAACTGGGTGCTGAGGATCGTGCCGCCGGCCTCCTCGAAGCCGTGGTTGAAGCCCTCCTGCAGCTGCCGCCCGGCCGTGTCCTCGTAGTTGATGCAGTTGGCCGTCTTCCAGCCCATCTCCTCGGCGGCGTACTTGCCGGTGAGGTAGCCGGCGAACGAGAAGAGGCCGCTCGGCACGAACGAGAGACCGTTGGCGGTCTTCATGTTGTCGATCGGCTGACCGTAGATTGAGATGGACGGGATGCCGCCGTTCTTGGCCAGGTAGTCGGTGACGGCCGCGTTCGCGGGCGAGAAGATCGGTCCGAGCATGACGTCGATGCCGTCGCTCTCGACGAGCTGCCGCGCCTTGTCGACCGCCTGGACGGGGTCGGAGGCGTTGTCGGCCTTGATGTACTCGACCGGGCGGCCGGCGATCTGGTTGCCGAGCTGCTCGAGGGCGAGCTCGATGCCCTTGTCGGTCATGTCGGCGTCGACCGCCATGAACCCGGTGAAGCCTTCGTCGAAGCCGATCTTGATGGGTTCGCCGGTGGCCGCCGGAGCGGGCGAGCCCGACTCCTCGCGAGCCCCGGTGGAGCCGCTGTCGCCGCCGCACGCGGCCAGGACGGTCGCGAAGGCGAGCGCCAGGACCAGCGCCAGGACGATGAACGTTACTTTCCTCTGCATAGTCTCAGTCCCCCTGTGGATCAGCTCTGCGGAAAGCGTGCTCGGTGTGCTGCACGACTGCGGTGCCCGCCGCACGTGCCCCGGCCCGGTCGCCCGACGGCGGCCCCACACCGTCGCCCGCGGTAGCCCGGAGCACCGGCCGGCGTGGCCGGGTGTCTTCGCTGCTCGCTCCTTTCGTCCCCCCGGGGGCCTGCTGCGAGGCCCCGGTGCGCCACTGGCCAAAACGTCTAGTTAGCTCGTCGTGGATAGTGCAAACAGTGGGGTCGAAAATACCCCACGATGTACGGGCTGACAAGCGCGGTGGCGTGCGTCCCACGAGGGACGCCGGAACCGCGCCACCGGTGCACCCGCCTCGCCGGCCCGCCCGACGAAGCGGCCGGCGGGCCTCGACAGGCGGCTAGGTGTACGAGGTCACGTTGAGCAGCCTCGCCTGCGAGGAGATGGGCGTGACCGAGACGGCGCCGAAGTCGCTGCCCTCGTAGCCGAACAGCTTGCCGTTGGAGACCTTGGCGCGCCAGTCGACGAGCACGACGCCGAGCGTGGGGACGATCTTCTCGCGCCACACGAAGAGGTACAGCTCGTCGGCGATGCGCCGGTAGTGGCAGCGGTCGGTGTCGGCGAGACCCTTCTCGCTGCCCTCGAGGCACTGCCACGTGTACAGGTCCTCGTTGAGGTAGATGTGCTCGTACTTCTCCGTCGCGCTGTAGACGTACTCGACGCGCTTGCCGACGAGGTCGGCCGTGGGGACGTGCGGGTGCCGCGCCGCCGCGAACGGCCGGTCGATGGCGGCGCGCTCGAAGGTGACGGCCACGGAGGTGAGCTCCTCGCCCGCCGTCGCCAGCTCGTAGGCTCCACGCGCCGCCTGCTCCCGCGTCGGGAGCGTGCCGGTCACGGTGGTGGCCGCGGCCGCGGCCAGGTCGAGCACGATGGTGACGGCCGCGGCACGGAGCGAGGCGCTCACGTAGTCGACCACGACGACGTCTTCGCGCGGCCGCGTCACGCGGCACTCCTCCTCCCCGCGCGCGCCGGCCGCGGGGCCGTCTGTGACCTCCCAGAGGAGGCGGCCGGCGGCGGCGAAGCTCAGGCGCGTGACCGCGCCGTCTTCGCCCTGCAGCGTCAGACCGGCGCCGTCCAGCCGCCCGTCGAGCGGGAGAGTGCCTTCACTGATGCCCTTCGCGAGCTCACCGACCTGGATGAAGCGGAGTGCGTCGGTCACGCCGGCCTCCTTCTCGCTGCTGCCGGAAAGGGACGGGCGGCGGGGCGCCGCCGCGCCCCGCCGCCCGGTCTGCACCCGCGCTGCGACTCAGTAGTCCTTGAGGATGTCGAGCATGGTCTCGCTCGCCTTCACGGCGTAGTCGCGCGGGATGGTGAGCGGGGGCATGAAGCGGAACACGTTGGCGTGGCGCCCGCAGGGCGTCATGAGGATGCCGCGGTTGAGCAGCTTGAAGGCGATCTCGCCCACCTTCTCGCCGGCGAGCGGCTCCTTCGTGGCCTTGTCGGCCACGACCTCGATGCCGATCATGAGGCCGTTGCCGCGCACGTCGCCGATGCAGGAGGTGGTCTTCATCGCGTCCTGGAACATGCCCTTGATCTCGGCGCCGAGCGAGGCGGCGCGGCCGATGAGGTCCATCTCCGGGTCGGTGATGAGGTCGATGTTGGTCATCGCGACCTCGCACCCCATGGCGTTGCCGGCGAAGGTGCTCGGCTGCGAGCCCTCGCGCAGGGCCTCCTCCATCTCGGCCTTGTACGTGACGCCGGCCATCGGCATGTCGCCGCCCATCCCCTTGCCCCAGGTGAGCATGTCGGGCACGACCGACGAGTGCTGCACGGCCCACATCCTGCCGGTGCGCCCGGCGCCGGCCTGGACCTCGTCGGCGATGTAGAGGCAGCCGTTCTTCTCGCAGGCCGCCTTGATGGCCTCGAGGAACGCCGGCGGCGGGTCGACGTAGCCGCCCTCGCCCTGCTGGGCTTCGACGATCACGGCGGCCACGTCGTCGGCGCCGGTGTACGGGCCGTTGAGGACCTGGTCGACGTACTTGCCGCACTGCACGTCGCAGGCGGGGTACTCCATGCCGAACGGGCAGCGGTAGCAGTAGGCGTAGGGCAGGTGGATGACGCCCGGCATCATGGGGCCCCAGCCGTGGCGGTAGTTGAACGACGTCGTCAGCGCCGCGGTACCCATCCACACGCCGTGGTAGGCGCCGTGGAAGGCGACGATCTGGTTGCGGCCGGTGTACGCGCGAGCGAACTTGATGGCGGTCTCGACGGCGTCCGAGCCGGCCTGGTAGACGGCGGTGTGGCACTTGCCGGCGAGCCCCTCGGGCATGATGCCCGACACTTTCTTTGCGAGCTCGATGCGCTTGGGGTTGGTGATGTCGGTGGTGTGCATGATGACGTCGCACTGGCGGCGGATGGCGTCGAGCACCCTGGGGTGTGCGCGCCCCACCGCGTTCACGGCGACGCCGGCGGCCATGTCGATGTACATGTTGCCGTCGGCGTCCTTCACGGTGACGCCCTTGCCGTTCTCGAGGATGACGGGGAACCCGCCGCCGCCGCGCGTGAACGACTCGTACCTGGCCGACTCCTCCATGAGGGCGACGACCTTCGGGCCCGGGACCTCCGTGACCATCTGCGGCGCGTCCGGCCAGGACAGCTGCATCAGTTCGGCTTCGCGTGCTTCGTTGCTGATCATGGCGTCCCCTTGATCACGTGAGGTGTGTGACGGCCCGCTGCCGTCGTGGCGAGCGGGACAATGATAACGCGATATCACATCTTGACAAGATGGCGTCCAATATGGCGGCTGCGCCGCGGTCGCGCCCGGCGCGGCCGCGGGCCGTGGGCCCCGGCTCGGGAGCCCCGGACCCGCCCGGCCGCCCCGTGGAAGAACGGCCCGCGGCCGCCGGCGGGGAGGTCCTCCCCGTGGCGGCCGCCACCGGCGGCCGCGGGGTCGAAGCAGGCCCCCGGCGTCTCGCCGTCGGCGCGGTCCGCGGCGTCCACGCGGCGCGCGCTGAGCTCACGCACCTCGCGCCCGGCCCGACCCCGCTCGTCCACGGCCCGCTCCCGGCTCCAAAGACACCCGCAGCCGGGACGGACGACATCAGGACGCGCCCGGGGCCTCCGCGCCGGCGGGACCGCCGGACGCGCGCGCGAACCCGTAGTACTCCGAGAGCCGCGCGGCGGTGTCGCGCACGGCCGCGGCACAGGCCGCCCGGGCCTCGGGCACGAAGCGACCGGCGGGCACGACCACGCCTATGGTGGCGATGACGTCGCCGGTCTGGTTGCGCACCGGCGCGACCACGGCGCACGTGCCCAGGTCGTGCTCTTCCATGTCCCACGCGACGTCCTCGGTGCGGATGCGTTCCAGCTCTGCGGCGAGCGCCTCGGGCTCGACGATGGTGTTGGGCGTGAGCCGGGGGTGACGCCGGCGCACGATCCGCGCCCGCTCCTCGCCGGACTTCAGCGCCGCGAACATCTTGCCGTGGGCGTTGGCGGTGTCGCCGATCACCTTGCCCACGGCGATCTCGATGACGAAGGGCCGTGCCGAGACCACGAGGTCGGCGCAGACGGCGACGCCGTCGAGCTCGACGGCGAGGGCGGCGAGCTCGCCGGTGGTGTCGACGAGCCCCTGGAGGTAGGGCCGGGCCACCGCCACCAGCTGCTCGAACCCCTCGGCCAGGTAGATGCCGGCGAGCATGGCGGGGCCGAGCCGGTACCCGGCGATCGACGGGTCGTACACCAGGTGCCACGACTCCTGGAGGGTGCGCGCCATGCGGTAGGCGGTCATGCGCGACACGCCCAGGCGAGGCACCATCTCGTCGAGCGTCCAGTGGCGGTGCTCCGCGTCGAAGAGCCCGAGCATGGCCACGCCCGTGGCCAGCGTGCGCACCGTGCGCGAGTCGCCCCCGTCGCCGCGGCGGTCCTTCGCCGGGCCCCCGGCCTTGCGGGGTGCCGCCGCCCCCTCCTTCGTCATCGTCGGTCTCCTCGCTCCGGCCTCAGCGGCCCGTGTACTCCGGCTTCCTCTTCTCGAAGAAGGCGCGCACGCCCTCCTTCTGGTCCTCGGTGCCGAAGCAGCTGGCGTACGCCTCGCGCTCGTAGTCCATGCCGACGGTGAGGGGCAGGTCAAGGGACTTGTTCACGGCCAGCTTGGCGATCTTCAGGATCGCGGGGCTGTTGCGCAGGA
>CAIXSE010000372.1 GCA_903921965.1 uncultured Thermoleophilia bacterium
GGCTCGGCTGCAGCAGCTGGACAGGGCCGGCAGCGACATCCTGCTGCGCGTGCGAGCAGGCGGCGGTCACCTCAGCGTCGACACCGACCCCGACGAGGTCGCCGAGTGGCTGGGGTTCCTGATGCTGAACCTTGGGCTCGCTCCACAGGAGACCGAGTCCCGGGTGAGGGCTGAAGGCGCTTCGATGACGAACAGGAAGGATCCATGAAAGTCCCGATCGGCGATATCAGTCTCTGGTTCGACGTCCTCAATCCCGGGCTCGTCACCGACGGCCCAGTGATGCGCGAGAAGCCGGTGCTGATCGCCCTGCATGGCGGCCCGGGGTTCGACCACACCGACTTCAAGGACCTGATCGAACCGCTGTGTGACTTCGCGCAGGTCGTCCTGTACGACCATCGCGCCATGGGGCGCAGCGACGACTGCGACAAGTCCCTCTGGAACCTCGGCCAGTGGGCCGACGACGTGCACGCCTTCTGCGCGGCCCTCGGCATCGAGCGGCCGTTCGTGCTGGGCTGGAGCTTCGGCGGCATGGTCGCCCAGGTCTACGCTGCGCACTACCCCGACGAGCTCGCCGGTCTGGTGCTGCTCTCGACCGCCGCACAGATGCTGCCTGAGCGTGCCGAGGCCGCCTTCGAGCAGGTCGGCGGCCCGGAGGCGAGGGACCTCTTCCGACGTACGTCGATCGAGCGGGACCCGGACGCCTTTGAGGACTACATGCGGGTCTGCATGCCGCTCTACACGGTGAAGCGGGACCCGGAGTACCTGCGGGTCCATGAGACGCGGCCCATCGTGCGCCAGGACGTCATCGAGCATTTCCTCTGGGGCGAGGGGGCGGTCATGGACCTGCGCCCGGAGTTGGAGCGGATCGTCTGCCCGACGCTCATCCTCAACGGCCGCCACGACCCCATCACGCCGCCGGAGTGCTCCGACGAGATGGAGGCGGCGCTGGTGAACGCCCCGGTGACGCACGTGGTGGGAGAGCGGAGCTCACATGACGTGCCCGAGGACGAGCCCGAGCTGTTCGAGGCGGCGGTGCGCGAGTTCGTGCAGAAGTGCGTCGGCGCCGAGCATTCCCGAGACGCATGAAGGCGCCGGCCGGCACGAATGGTCCGCCGTGGGCCACGCTCGTGGTGAGGAACGGGCGCGTGCTGACCATGGACCCGGCGCGGCCGCGGGCGAGCGCCGTGGCCGCGCGTGGGGCACGCATCGTCGCCATTGGTACGGACGACGAGGTCATGGCTCTCCTCAGGCCGGGGGTCACCCACGTCCACGACGCCGGCGGCCGGGTGGTGGCGCCGGGGTTCCTCGACATCCACGCGCACCTCGAGTGGGGAGGGACGCAGGGCCCCGAGGTGTTCGTGCGCCAGGGTGTGACCACCGTCGTCACCGGCAACTGTGGCGTCTCACACGCAGACGTGGGCGCCTACCTCGACGAGGTCGACGCGGTGGGCGCCCAGTGCAACATCGCCTCCTACGTCGGGCCGCAGGAGCTGCGCGCCGCGGCCGGCCAGCCAGACGAGTACGAGTCGCTGACGGTGGCCCAGCTGGAAAGCCTCGAGACGGCCGCGCGCGCCGCGCTCGCCGCGGGAGCCGTCGGCGTCTCGCTCGGGCCGCAGTACGTCCCCGGCGCAACGTGGGACGAGCTCCTGGCGCTGGGGCGGGCGGCCGCCGCACACGGGTGCGCCGTGGCGTCGCACGTGCGTCACGCAGTCGCCCGTGCGCCCGAGGCCGTGCAGGAGCTCATCGACATCGGTCGTGAGGCAGGCTGTCCCGTCCAGGTGTCGCACGTGGCCAGCATCGGAGCGTCCAACATCGACGCCACCCTCGCCGTCATCGAGCGAGCTCGCGACGCGGGCCAGGACGTCACCGCCGACTGCTACCCGTACGACGCCTGGTCCACGGTGCTGCAGAGCGCCGTGTTCGACGGCGACTGGCGGGCGCGTCACGGGATCGACTACGGGGACATCGAGGTCATCACCGGTCCGCACGCCGGTACGCGCCTGGACGAGCGTCTGTTCGAGGAGCTGCGCGCCGCGTCGGAGGACACGACGATCGTCGGCCACGCCATCCCGTGGCGGGCCGTGACCACGGCGCTCCGGCGGCCGTACTGCATGGTCGGCAGCGACGGCGTGCCCGAGGTCGACGGGGATGGGGTCGTGCGCGGGCACCCGCGCATGGCAGGCACGTTCCCGCGGGTGCTCGGGCCCCTGGTGCGCGACGAGCGCCTGTTCGACCTTCCCGAGGCGCTCTTCAAGATGACGTCGCTGCCGGCCTGGCGGCTACGCCTTGCCCGCAAGGGCGTGCTGGCCGAGGATCGCGACGCCGACCTCGTGGTCTTCGACCCCGGGGAGATCGCCGACACCGCGGACTTCGGACTCGAGCACTGCGCCGACCCGCCCGTGGGGGTGCACCAGGTGTTCGTGCGCGGGGTGCTCACGGCGCAGGACGGCAGATATCTGGGCGCGCTGGCGGGACGGGCCGCGCGGCCTTCGGGGACGGCAGGCGAGCCCCCCCGAGGCCCCGGCGCCCCGCTGAGACCCGGTAACGCGAAGGAGGCCAAGTGAAACGCGACAACAGCCGGCTGATCGACCACCTGAGCGCGGAGTACGCCGCCCGCTTCCCGCGTTCGCGAGAGCTGGCCGTCAGGGCGGAGCGGGTGATGGTCGACGGCGGCAGCCACGGTTTCCGGCTCACGCGGCCGTTCCCGGTGCGCATCGCCGGCGCTCGCGGCGCCTACGTGCACGACGTGGACGGCCACGCGCTGCTCGACTTCTGGCAGGGGCACTTCGCCAACATCCTCGGCAACGACCCGGAGCTCGTCACGCGGGTGCTCGCCGACGCGTTCGCGAGCGGCGTGGGGTTGCAGCTGGGCCAGACCGAAGAGCTGCAGATCGAGACCGCGGAGCTGGTCTGCGCCAGCCTGCACGCAGACAAGGTCCGCTTCACCACGAGCGGGTCGCTCTCGACGATGTACGCCATCATGCTGGCCAGGGCGTACACGGGCCGCGACCTGGTGCTCAAGGTGACGACGGGCTGGCACGGCGCCCAGCCCTGGGGGTTGCACGGCGTGTACAACCGCGGCGGGGAGGCTCCGTGGGGACCTGAGAGCGAGGGTCTGCCCGGCGACGTGGCCGGCGACGTGGTGCTCACCCGCTTCAACGAGCTCGAGGCTCTCGAGCAGGACTTCCGCACGCACGGGGACCGTCTGGCGTGCTTCATCGTCGAGCCGCACGCGGGGGCCGGCAGCTTCATCTTCGCCCACCCGGAGTACCTGCGCGCCGCCCGCGACCTCTGCGAGCGCTACGGCGCGCTGCTGATCCTCGACGAGGTCATCAGCGCCTTCCGCTTCTGTGCGGGGGACCTGGGCTCGCTCTACGGCATCAGGCCCGACCTCGTCACGGTCGGCAAGATCTTCGGCGGCGGCATGCCGGTGGCCGCGGTCGCCGGCCGCGACGACGTGCTCGCCCTGTGCGGCGAGGCCGGCGGCAACCGGGTCGCCTTCACCGGCGGCACGTACTCGGCGCACCCCGCGTCGCTGCTCGCCGCGAAGACGATGGTCACGTACCTGCGCGACCACGAGGCGGAGGTCTACCCGCGGCTCGCCGGCACCGGCGACGCGATGCGCAGCGCCATCGTGGAGGGCTTCGCCGCCGGCGGCGTCGAGGCGTGCTGCACCGGCGGCCGCGGCGAGGCCGGCATCGGCGGCTCGCTGACCGGGATCCACTTCCCGCACGACCCTGCGGCGTCGCTCGACCGCCCGCACGTGCTCCACGACCCCGAGCTCAGCGACGTCGAGCTGAGCCACAGGATCCTGCACCTCGCGCTGCTGCTCGAGGACGTCTACGTGCTCTACGGGTGCTGCGCCGCGAGCACCGCGCACACCGAGGCCGACATGGAGCGCCTGCGGGAGGCCTGCGCCGCCGCCGGGCGGCGCATCGCGCCCTACCTGTGAGTGGGTCCCCCCGCACCCGGCGCCACCGGTCCGCGGCCGCCGCGGGCCCGTTCCTGGAGTGAGCCGATGAGCGCCTACCCCGCCATAGAGCAGCTCCTCCCGCTGCTCCCCGAACTCGGCGGCACGTGGTGTCGCATCGTTGGAGAACGTGACGAGCGACCGCCGGTGCTCCTGCTCCACGGCGGCCCGGGCTACAACAGCGAGTACCTGCGGCCGTTCGAGGCGCTCGCCGCCACGGGTCGCCGGGTCGTCCGCTACGACCAGATCGGGAGCGGCCGTTCGCCCGTGGCCGACGAGCAGTTCGAGCGCCGGGACGTGTTCACCATCGACCTGTTCCGCCGCGAGCTGGCCGCGCTCCGCGGGCAGCTCGGGTTGCGCGAGGTCCACATCGTAGGCCAGTCGTGGGGCTGCATGCTCGCTCTGGAGCATGTCCTGTCGGGCGCATCTGGCGTGCGCAGCCTGGTGCTCGAGAGCGGCCCCGCCAGCATCGAGGAGTGGAACCGCGAGACGCTTCGCCTGCGCAGCGAGCTGCCGGCGGACGTGCTCGCCGTCCTCGACGCCGAGCAGACCGCCGGACGCCAGGACAGCGAGGCGTTCCTGGCGGCCTACGCGGTCTGGGAGCGCACGCACGTGTTGCGCATGGACGACCCGCCCGAATGGGAGAGAGCGTCGCTCGAGCTGTTCGAGCGCGACCACCGCGTGTACGACCTGATGACCGGAGGCGCCGAGTTCCCGACAGGGGACGCGCCGCCTGAGTTCGACGCCTGGGACGTCCGGCCGCGCCTCGGTGAGGTGACGATGCCCACGCTGCTCCTGTCCGGCCGCTACGACGAGGCCACCCCGGCCGTGGTGCGGGCGCTGTACGACGGCATCGCGCAGTCCGAGTGGCACATCCTCGAGGAGAGCTCGCACAGCTGCCACTCCGAGGAGGAGACACGGACCATGGTGCTGGTCGCCGACTTCCTCGCGCGCGTCGAGGCGGGCGTCGCCGGCGGCAGCACGCGGAAGGAGTGACCATGCCCGTACTCAGCAGCCTTGACAGCCCTGCTCCGCAGTCGCAGTCCGCCTTCACCGCCATCGGCGTGCGCATCCCCATGCGGGACGGCCTCTCGCTGCACGCCGCCGTCTGGCGGCCGCGAGGCCAGTCCGAGCCGGTGAGCGCCGTCATGGAGCTGACCCCCTACGGCATCGACCACCTCAACGAGGACGGCGTGTTCTGGGCGGCCGAAGGCTTCGCCTACGTGGCCATCGACGTGCGCGGCCGGGGCAACAGCGACGGCGACTTCGTGCCCTTCCTGCGCGACGCGAGCGACGGCTACGACGCCGTCGAGTGGATCGCCGCGCAGGACTGGTGCGACGGCAAGGTGGCCCTGCACGGCGGGTCGTACAC
>CAIXSE010000373.1 GCA_903921965.1 uncultured Thermoleophilia bacterium
AACGGTTTTCGAGACCGCCGCATTCAACCGCTCTGCCACCTCTCCGCGAGGCGGCGGTGCGCGCACGGGGCGCAGGCCGCGGACGCGTAGTGTAGCACGACGGCCGCGGGGGATGCCGCGCGCCCGGCGAAGGCAGCGCGCGCGGCACGCCCCGGCGTGGCGCGGTAGGGGCCGGGCGTCCCGGGCAGGCGCCGGCGCTACCGGTCGAGCAGAGCCGAGAGCGCGTCCGCGGTCGTGACCGGCTGCTCGCAGGTGGAGCCGGTGCAGACGTACGCCGCGGGCCTGCCGTCGAGCGCCCCGCGGCCCCACAGCAGTGGGACGGCGGCGGCTTCGCCGTCGCCCGCGGCCACCAGCACGTTCGGCCGCCAGGCGCTGCGCACTGCGGCCAGCAGCTCGTCCGGGCCGGCGCCGGCGATCGCGACCTCCGTCGGCGGCGCCAGAGTCAGGTCGAGGGCGCTCAGCCAGGTGCCGAAGCCGAGCGGCGAAGACGCCATCGGCGGCTGCAGCGGCGCGAGCGCCGCCTCGGCCGCGTCGAGGTACCGGCCGTCGCCGGTGTACGCACCGAGCTGCAGGAGCACGAGGGCCGCCAGCGACCCGCCGCACGGCTGCACGCCGTCCTGCAGGTCCCGCGGGCGGGTCAGCAGCCGCTCGTGGTCGTCGCTGGTGTCGTAGAAGCCGCCGCCCGGGGCGGCGAAGTGCGCGAGCGTCAGGTCTGCGAGCTCGCGCGCTGCCGTGAACCAGCGCGGGTCGAAGTCGGTCTGGTACAGCTGCAGCAGGCCGGCGGCGACGGCCGCCTGGTCCTCGAGGTAGCCGTTCAGCCTCGCCGTTCCGCCGGCCCAGGTGCGGAGCATGCGGCCGTCCGGGGCCCGCATCTCGCCGAGCAGGAACCCCGCGCAGGCGCGCGCCGCCGCGAGGTACCTCTCGCTGTCGAGCACGCGGGCGGCCTCGGCGAGGGCCGCGAGCATCAGGCCGTTCCACGCCGCCAGGACCTTGTCGTCCAGGCCGGGCCGGACTCGGCCGGCGCGTGCCTCGAGCAGCCGCGCGCGCATCGCCGCCAGGCGCCGTTCGACCTCTTCGTCGTCGCGGTCGTGCAGGGTCGCCAGACGCGGGGCGTCCAGGGCCGCGTGCAGGATCGTCGCGCCCTCGAAGTTCCCCCTGGGCGTGACGCCGTAGGCGTCGAAGAACAGCTGCAGATCGTCAGCCCCGGGGATGACGCCTGCCGCCGCCGCTGGTCCGCCTCCGCCGAGCGCCTCCTCGATCTGCTCCGGCGTCCACACGTAGAAGCGGCCCTCCTCGCCTTCGGAGTCGGCGTCGAGCGCGGAGAAGAAGCCACCGGCGGGATCGGTCAGCTCGCGCAGCACGAAGTCCAGCGTACCTTCCGCCACGCGGCGGTACGCCGCCTCCCCGGTCACCTGCCACGCGTGCAGGTACAGGCTCGCCAGCTGGGCGTTGTCGTACAGCATCTTCTCGAAGTGCGGCACCAGCCAGATGTCGTCCACCGAGTACCGGTGGAACCCGCCGCCGAGCTGGTCGTGGATCCCCCCGGCGGCCATCTCGTCCAGGGTCTTCGTGACCATCTCGAGGGAGTCCGGGTCGCCCGTCGCGACCGCACGCCGCAGGAGGAACTCGAGCACCGTCGGCTGCGGGAACCTGGGGGCGCCGCCGAAGCCTCCGCGCGCCGCGTCGAAGTCCCCGGCCAGTCTCGCGACGGCCTCGTCGAGGACGGCGCGCCGCAGCACCGCACCGGCCGGCGCGCCACCTTCCTCGGGCAGGCGGAGTCCGAAGTCGGCCGGCCCTCGTTGCGCGAACGCCTGCCGCACCGCGGCGAGCTCGTCGCGGTCAAGGAGCCGGCGCACGTGCTCGGCGTTCTTCAGCACCTCGTCACGCCTGTCCGCCCACAGGGCCGCGATGTGCTCCAGCACCTGGCCGAACGACGGCATCCCGTGCCGCGGCCTGTCCGGGAAGTACGTCCCCGCGAAGAACGGCAGGCCTTCGGGGGTCAGGAACACGCTCATCGGCCAGCCGCCCTGGCCCGCGATGAGCTGCACGGCCTTCATGTGGATCGCGTCGACGTCCGGGCGTTCCTCGCGGTCGACCTTGACGGCGACGTAGTCGCGCGCCAGCAGCGCGGCGGTACCCTCGTCCTCGAAGCTCTCGTGAGCCATGACGTGGCACCAGTGGCAGGCCGAGTACCCGATGCTGAGGAAGACGGGCTTGTCCTCGGCGCGGGCCTTCGCAAAGGCCTCGTCGCCCCACGGGTACCAGTCGACGGGGTTGTCGGCGTGCTGACGCAGGTACGGACTGGTCTCGTCACGCAGGCGGTTGGCCACGGTGCACCTCGGTCGCTCGCTCCGGCCCGGGACCGGGCCGCGCACTCTCGCCGGTTCAGGTACCCGCCGGAGGTCGAGGGTATCCCTGCGACCCGGTCCCGGCGGGCGCCGCCGGTCCGGCCGTCACTCCGTGACGATCACCGACGCGTCGGGGTCGAGCGGGTTCGCGCGCACGGCCAGCGAGAACAGGAACGGGTACTGGCGGCGCAGGTGCTCCAGGTAGTCGAGCCACTCGACGCCGAGCAGCGCGTAGGCGCGCCGCAGGTCGCCGGCGAGGTGGGCGCGGTCGGTCGGCGGCAGGTGCACGAAGTCGCCGCGGGCGTGCAGTTCCTCGGTCACGTGCGTGACGGCCCAGAGCAGGTCGGTGAAGGTCTCGTGCTCCAGCAGCGCCTGGTTGCCGAGCAGGCCCAGCATGTACGTCTTCTCGACGTCGAGGCGTTCGCGCAGCGCGACGAGGTCGTCCACCGTGAGGTCGATCTGCGGCTCGTGGTCGCGGAAGGCCTGCTTCGCGCGGGCGTAGTCCCTGGCTTCCCACTTCAGGGTCGGGATGAGGTCGGCCCGGACTTCGGGGAGCTTCGCGTCGAGCTGTGAGATGCGCCCCAGCAGCTCGGTGCCGCACTCTGTGTAGTAGGCGCCGATGATCATGTTGAGCTTCCGGAGCATCTGGTCGCGGGCGCGGCGCTGCATGAGGCCGTCGAGCAGCAGGGAGACGAGCAGCACCTGGATGAACAGGAAGGCGATGTCGTCGACGAGGTACCGCAGCATCTCCTTGTGGAGGCTCTCCGTGGGGAACAGCAGCCAGCGGGCGACGTAGACGAGCACCGCGAGTGCGATGAGCGTCACGGCGATCTCCACGCGCCAGCGGCGTAGGCCCATGCCGTCCTCCGGGTCGGGCAGCGGTCGGTGCGGACCGGTCGGGATCGTCCGACGGGTCGGGCGGAAAGGATACCCGGTGGGCGCTCCGCGCGCGAGAGCGGCGCGGGCGGCCCGGTGTTCCCAGACCCGCCCGCGCCGCGCCGCCGACCGCGGCGTCTGCCGTTACAGCCGCGCCTCCACCCAGGCGCGCACGTCCTCGGGGGTGAACCCGTACTTGTCCTTGAGGGACTTGAGCTGCTCGCCGAACTCCGCCTCCGGCACGCCGAACTCGGCGGTGATCTGCTCCGCCGTGACGTCCGTGGCCTCGACGATCTCGGCCATGGTGGTGGAGCCCTTGATCGCGCCGGCCAGCGGCGAGTCGGGGTCGCCTTCGCCGGACCCGCTGCCCGCGCCCTCGCCGTCGCCCGAGCCGTCGGTCACCGGCGCGTGCGTGGCGGTCGCCGAGGTCTCGGCGGCGCCGCCTTCCGCGGCGGCCGGGCTCGCGCTCGCGCCTGAGCCGCTCGCGCCGTCGTCCAGGCTCGAGCGCGCCTCGGCGATGGCCTCGGTCAGTGACGGCTGCCGCCAGTCGAAGGAGCCGGTCAGCGTGGTGACGCCCACGATGGCGACCATCACGGCGACGACCACCCCGGTCGCCGCGATCGCCGGGGAGCGCCTGCCGCTCGGGGCCGTCACCTGAAGGGCACCGGGTACGGGGCAGACGTTCACGCACTCGTTGCACGAGATGCACTCGCTCGACGTCACGACGTCCGCGGTCGAGACGGCGCAGTCCATCATGCAGGCCTTGTCGCAGGCGCCGCACGACGTGCAGGCCCCGGCGTTGCGGGCGATCCGCAGCACGCTCACGCGCGAGAACAGCCCGAGGAGAGCCCCGGCGGGGCAGAGATACTTGCAGAAGAAGCGCTCGTAGAGCAGCGAGCCCACCAGGGAGACGACGAGCACGATGAACCCGACGAGGAAGGTCGTGAAGATCTCCGCCGACGTCAGGTGGGCGTACGCGGCCCAGGGGTC
>CAIXSE010000374.1 GCA_903921965.1 uncultured Thermoleophilia bacterium
CGAGAAGATCCGCCTCACACAGTTCGCGGCCAAGAGCGGCTGAGCGGCCAAGCTGGGTCCGTGCGACCTGCAGGCCGTGCTTGACGCTCTCCCGCGCAGCTCACCCGAGTTCGCGCGGCTGCTCGAGACGCGCGACGACGCCGCCGTCACGCGCGTCTCCGACGACCTCTGCCTGGTGCAGACGGTCGACTTCTTCACGCCCATCGTCGACTCCCCGTACTGGTTCGGGCAGCTGGCCGCCGCCAACGCGCTCAGCGACGTGTACGCGATGGGCGCCCGGCCGCTCACGGCCATGAACCTCGTCGCCTGGCCGTCGGACCTCGACATGGGCCTGCTGGCGGAGCTGCTCAGGGGCGGCGCCGAGAAGGTCATCGAGTCCGGCGCCGACCTTGCCGGCGGCCACTCCATCGACGACAAGGAGCCCAAGTTCGGGCTCGCGGTCACAGGCATCGCCCGGCCGGACGAGATCGTCTACAACGGCGGGGCTCAGCCGGGCGACCTGCTGGTGCTCACGAAGCGCCTGGGCATCGGCGTCCTCGCCAGCGCGCTCAAGAAGGGCATCGTCACCGAGGACGACATGATGCCGGCCATCGAGGAGGCCGCGGCGCTCAACGCGGCCGCCGCGGCGGCGATGGCCGAGGCCGGCGTGCACGCCTGCACCGACGTCACCGGCTTCGGCCTGCTCGGCCACCTCGGCGAGATGCTGGACGCCTCCGACGCGGCGGCCGAGCTCGACGTCGCGGCCGTGCCGCTGCACGACGGCGTGCTCGAGCTCATCGCGCAGGCCGTGTACGCGGGCGGCCTGCGCAACAACCGCGACTACCTGGTGCCGCGGCTGCGCGCGGCGGGCGCCGCGGGGGCGCCGGCCGGCGCCTCCGGCGAGGCCGCAGGCCCGTTCGCCGGCTCCGTCACCGAGCAGGATCCCCGCGTGCTCGCGCTCTTCGACCCGCAGACGTCGGGCGGGCTGCTCACGGCGGTGCCCGCCGAACGGCACCCCGCCCTGCTCGCGGCCCTCGGCGCGCGCGGCGTGCCGGGCTGGACGGTGGGCCGCGTCACGACGGGCGAGGCCGGCACGGTCACGCTCGCCCTCTGAGATGGCCGGACCTTACAGGGCCGGCCGGCCGTGAGCCCCGAGCGCAAGCCCGGCGATCCCGGCTGGAAGCCCAGCGACGAGGACATCGCCGGCGCGCAGCGTCCCATGGCCGGCATGCTGCTGCGGGTCGTTTCCGTCATCCCGTTCATCGCCCTCGGCGTGCTCGGCGTGCTCGCGCTGGTGTCGTGGGCGGCGGTGTTCGTCTTCGGGGTCGGCAACGCCAACGGGGCGGTGTGGACCTGGGCACAGGGCCGGCCGGCCGGCGAGGTCGTCACCCAGGTCGCGCTGATGCTCCTCCTCGGGCTGGGCTGTCTCGCCCTCGCGGTAGGGTCCATCTACGCGACCATGATCGGCGTGAAGGAGTGGCAGCCGTGGTGGTTCTGGATCGTCGCGCAGGGTGTGTTCGGGGCGCTCCTGGTCCTGCTCATCTGGGGGGGAAGGTCCCGCCCGGCGACGATGGGGGAGCTGGGGCTGAGCGGCCTGGAGTGGTGGTTCGCGTTCGCGTGGCTGGCCTTCTCGCTGCTGATGGCCGGACTACGCCAGCGTCGTCGTGGGCATGACGGGGGGGATGGACGGGATGGCTGACAGAGGCGAGCCGGTGAAGGACGAGCGCCGGAAACGGCTGCGCAGGCTGGCCGCCGTCGACGAGGTGCTGCGCGACCCGGCGGCCGCGGAGCTGCTGGAGCGGTACCCGCGCGCGCTGGTCGTGGACGCCGTGCGCGCGGTCATCGACCGGCTCCGCCGTGAGATCCTGGACGGCGAGGCGGCCGGCGAGGGCGCCGCCGCCCGGGCGGCGGACCTCACGCCGGCCGACCTCGTGCCGTGGGCGGCGCGCCTGCTGGAGACGGCGGTCACGCCGTCGCTCAGGCGCGTCATCAACGCCACCGGCGTCGTCGTGCACACCAACCTCGGCCGCGCGCTGCTGCCCCCGGAGGCGGTGCAGGCCGTCGCGCGCGCCGCCTCCGGCTACACCGACCTCGAGTTCAGCCTGGCGCGCGGCGACCGCGCCTCGCGCCAGGACCACGTGCACGACGTGCTCTGCACCGTCACCGGCGCCGAGGACGCGCTGGCCGTCAACAACAACGCCGCCGCCGTGCTGCTGGCGCTGGCGGCGACGGCCCGCGGCGGCGAGGTGCTCGTCGCCCGCGGCCAGCTCGTCGAGATCGGCGACGGTTTCCGCATCCCCGACATCCTGCGCGAGAGCGGCGCCGCTCTCGTGGAGGTCGGCACTACGAACCGCACGTACCTGCGCGACTTCGAGGCGGCGTGGACGGAGCGCACCCGCGCCGTCCTGCGCGTGCACACCAGCAACTACCGCATCGTCGGCTTCACGGCCGAGCCCGCGCTCGGCGAGCTCGCGACGCTCGCCCACGAGCGCGGCGCCGTGCTGGTCGACGACCTCGGGAGCGGCGCCCTGGCGGACCTGCCGCTGTTCACCGAGGAGCCGTCGCTGCAGGAGAGCGTGGCCGCCGGCGCCGACATCGTCACCTTCAGCGGCGACAAGCTGCTCGGCGGCCCGCAGGCGGGCATCGCCGTCGGCCGGGCCGAGGCGATCGGCCTGATGCGGCGTCACCCGCTCGCCCGGGCGCTGCGCATCGACAAGCTCGACCTCGCCGCCCTCGACGCCGTCCTGCGCCTGTACCTCGACCCCGAAGGAGTCGTCGCGCGGGTGCCCACCCTGGCCGCGCTGGCCGCGCCGGTCGAGGCGGTGCGCGAGCGCGCCGGCCGGCTGCGCGGGTGGCTCGAGGCCAGGGGTGTGGCCGCGGAGCGGCTCGAGCTGGCCGACACCGTGGCCCGCGCCGGCGCCGGCGCGCTGCCGGTGACCGAGGTGCCGAGCGTCGCCGTGTCCGTGGACGCCGGCGGCGACGCCGAGGCGGTCGCCGCGGCGCTGCGCACCGGCGACCCGGCCGTCGTCGGCCGCGTCCACGAGGGCCGGCTGCTGCTCGACCTCCGCGCCGTCGGCGACGGCGAGCTCGAGGACCTCGCGGCCGCCGTGGCGGCTGTGCTGTGACCGGGCCCGCGACCGGCTCCGCCCCGCCGGCCCCCGGACCCGAACCTGCCGCGGGCGGCGCGGGTCCCGGCGGCGCACCCCTCACGCTCGGCACCGCCGGGCACATCGACCACGGCAAGACGGCGCTCGTCACGGCGCTCACCGGCAAGAACACCGACCGGCTGCGCGAGGAGCGCGAGCGCGGCATCTCCATCGAGCTCGGGTACGCGGAGCTGGCTCTGCCCGGCGGCGGCACGCTCAGCGTCGTCGACGTCCCCGGCCACGAGAAGTTCGTGCGCACGATGGTCGCGGGCGCGACCGGCATCGACC
The DNA here is from genome assembly GCA_903921965.1 of uncultured Thermoleophilia bacterium. Next base: position 3,414 of record CAIXSE010000374.1, read on the forward strand.
TCTTCCTGCTGGTCATCGCCGCCGACGACGGGGTGATGCCGCAGACGCGCGAGCACATCGCGATCGTCGAGCTGCTGGGGGTCCGCGACGGGGTCGTTGCGCTGAGCAAGGCCGACCTCGTCGACGAGGAGCTGCTCGAGCTCGCCGAGGCGGACGTGCGCGAGTTCCTCGAGACGACGCCGTTCGCCGGCGCGGAGCTGGTCACGGTGAGCGCGCG
>CAIXSE010000375.1 GCA_903921965.1 uncultured Thermoleophilia bacterium
CCGCACATCCGAGGTCGTCATCGTCTCCGCCGTGCGCACGGCGCTCGGCCGCATCGGCGGCTCGCTCAAGGACGTCCAGCCCGAGGAGCTCGGGCGGGTCGTCGTCGAGGCCGCCGTGGAGCGCGCCGGCGTGGCGCCGGCCGAGGTGGACGAGGTCATCCTCGGCCAGACCAAGCAGAGCGCCGACGCCGCCAACCTCGCGCGGGTGGCGGCGCTCAAGGCCGGCTTCCCGGTCGAGGTGCCGGCCTACACGGTGATGCGCCAGTGCGGCTCCGGCCTGCAGGCCGTGAGCAGCGCCGTGCAGGCCATCTGGTGCGGCGAGGCCGAGGTCGTGGTCGCCGGCGGCGTCGAGAGCATGAGCCTGGCGCCGTACTACCTGCGCGGCGCCCGCTTCGGCTTCGTCGCGGGCAACACGGTCGTGGTCGACTCCAACACCGAGAGCCAGCCGCGCTCCCAGCCGTACGAGGTGTACGGCGACCTGACGATGGGGCTCACGGCCGAGAACCTCGCGGAGCAGTACGGGATCAGCCGCGAGGAGCAGGACGCGTACGCGCTCCGCAGCCAGGAGCGGGCGTTCGCGGCCATCGAGGGCGGGAGGTTCCGGGACGAGGTCGTCCCGGTACTGGTGCCCGCCCGCAAGGGGCCCGCGCAGGCGTTCGACACCGACGAGTACCCGCGCCGCACCAGCATGGGGCAGCTGGCGGCGCTGGCGCCCGCCTTCAGGGAGGGCGGCACCGTGACGGCCGGCAACTCGTCCGGTCGCAACGACGGCGCCGCCTGCCTGGTGCTCACGACCGCCGCGGAGGCTGCGCGGCGCGGCCTCGAGCCGCTCGCCACCGTGCGCGCGCAGGCCGTGGCCGCCGTCGACCCGCGTTTCATGGGCATCGGGCCGGCCCCGGCCACGCGCAAGGCGCTGCAGAAGGCCGGCCTCAGCCTGTCCGACATCGGCCTCGTCGAGGTCAACGAGGCCTTCGCCGCGCAGACGCTCGCCGTGGTGCGCGAGCTGGGCCTCGACGAAGCCGTCACGAACGTCAACGGCGGCGCCATCGCCCTGGGTCACCCCCTGGGCTGCTCCGGCGCCCGCATCCTCACCACCTTGCTCCACGAGATGCGCCGGCGGGGCACGCGCTACGGCCTCGCGAGCATCTGCATCGCCGGTGGCCAGGGAATGGCCACGATCGTGGAGGCCACCGGCTAGCCCGCGCCTCGCGCGGAATGTACGCCCACTCCACCGTCCTCAAGGAGAGAGAGCTATGACAGGAATGGTCACCGACCCGTATTCGGGGCTCGAGTTCGTCGAACTCAGCCACGTCTGGGGGCACGGCGTCCCGTCCATGCCGGGGCAGACCGACGTGCGCATGGTGCGTGCCGTCAAGCACGCGCAGCACGGCGTGCTCGCCTGGCGCATCACCACCAGCCTGCACACCGGCACGCACATGAACGCGCCGATCCACCTGATCCAGAAGGGCGACGACCTCGCCGCCGTGTCGCCCGACCGCCTCTTCGGCAACGGCGCGATCGTCGACGTGCCC
>CAIXSE010000376.1 GCA_903921965.1 uncultured Thermoleophilia bacterium
GGCTGTGATAGGTTGGCCGCATGTGCGGCATCTTCGGTTTCGCCGGCCCGCCCGACCGGCAGCTCCTGGGACGGATGGCGGCGGCGCTCGTGCACCGCGGTCCGGACGACGCCGGGTCGTTCGAGGCGCCTGCCGTCAGCCTCGGTCACCGGCGCCTCAGCATCATCGACCGCGAGGGCGGCCATCAGCCGGTGGCGAACGAGGACGAGTCCGTCTGGCTCGTCTACAACGGCGAGGTCTACAACTACCGCGAGCTGCGCGCCGAGCTCGAGGCGGCCGGCCACCTCTTCCGCACCCACTGCGACAGCGAGGTCATCGTCCACGCCTACGAGGAGTGGGGCCCCGGGTGTGCCGCGCGCTTCAACGGCATGTGGGGCTTCGCCGCGGCCGACTTCCGCGGCGCGGCCGCCGACGGCAGCGGCGGCAGGCTCGTCCTGAACCGCGACCACTTCGGCATCAAGCCGCTGTTCTACGCGCGCTCGCCGCAGACGGGCCGGCTCCTCTTCGCCAGCGAGATCAAGGCGCTGCTGCAGGACCCCGAGCTGGTGGCCGAGCCGGACGAGCAGCTGCTGTTCGAGTACCTGCGGCACGGCTTCCACGACCACCGCGCCGAGACGTTCTTCCGCGGCGTGTACCACGTGCCCGCGGCCACCTGGGTCGAGCTGCCGCTCGGCGGGCCGGCCGGCGGCGCAGGCGCCGGCCCGCTCACCGCGCCGCTCCCGGCCACGGCCTACTGGACGCCGGAGCTGCGCGCCGACGCGAGCGCCGACCCGGCCGACTTCAGGCGCCGCTTCCGCGAGAGCGTCGAGCGGCGCCTCGTCAGCGAGGTCCCCGTCGGCTCGTGCCTCTCCGGCGGGCTGGACTCCACCACGATCGTCAGCTTCATGAGCGAGCTGCTGCAGGAGGACGTCCCCGACGCCGCTTCGCTGCGCGGCCAGCTCAAGACCTTCAGCGCGGTGTTCGACGGCGACCCCATCGACGAGCGCGAGTACATCGAGACGGCGGTGGAGAGTACGGGCGCCGACACGACCTACACGAATCCGACGTCGCACGAGTTCATCGGCGAGCTGCGCGAGTTCATCTGGCACCAGGAGGAACCGATCGTCAGCACCGGGCCGTATGCGCAGTGGTGCGTCATGCGCAGCGCCCGCGAGCAGGTGACCGTCCTCCTGGACGGGCAGGGCGGCGACGAGCTGCTGGCCGGCTACGTGCCGTACCAGCTCGTGTACCTGCGGCAGCTCCGGCGCGAGGCCGCCTACGGCAAGCTGCGCGACGAGGCCATGGACTCGCGCGACGTGCTCTGGCCGCTGGCGAAGCGCCGCATCGGCCAGCGCCGCAAGCGCCTGCCGGTGAGCCGCCTGCTGCGCAGCTCGTTCCGGGCGCGCGTCAGCGACCCGGGGTACGGGCGCTCCCAGGACGACCTCAAGGAGCGCCTGCTCCAGGACCTGCTCACGTACAGCCTCCCGTGCCTCTTGCGCTACGAGGACCGCAACTCCATGGCGTTCAGCATCGAGAGCCGGGTCCCGTACCTCGACCAGGAGCTCGTCGACCACATCCTCGGCCTCCCGGACGACGCCATCATCCGCGACGGATGGAGCCGCTGGATCCTGCGCGCGGCGCTCAAGGGCACGCTGCCCGAGAAGATCCGCCTGCGCCGCTGGACGGTCGGGTTCACGACGCCCGAGATGCGCTGGATCAAGGCGCGGCGGGCGGCGTTCACGAGCCTGTACCAGTCGCCGTCGTTCCAGGCGCGCCCGTACTGGGACGGCGCCGCGGTGGTGGCCGCGTTCCGCGCCTGCTGCCGCGGCGAGGTCGAGGAGAGCATGGTGTTCTGGCGCGCCGCCAACATCGAGCTCTGGCTGCGCGAGTTCGTCGACCGCAGCGTGGTGCTCGAAGACGCCGACGTCGAGGCGGCGCTGACGGCCCCGGCCGAGGTGGGGCCGCGCAGGCGCGGCTCGCTGGCCGAGGCCGGCGACGCGCGCGTGCCGGCGCTGCTCGAGGCCGCGGGCCCGCAGGGACCCGCCGCGGCTGCCGAGGCGCAGCGCCTCCTCGCCGGGTTCCCGCCGAACGAGGAGAAGCACCTGTTCGGCACGCTCGGCGGCTACGTGTGGGCGCGCCTCGCGCTGAAGACCGGGCTGGTGAAGCGCGGCGACGACCTCGACGACTTCCTGCGCCGCGAGGTGCTGCCCCACGTGCGTGCCGGCGACGTCGTCGTGATGGCCGAGAAGCCCATCGCCGCCAGCCAGGGGCGCAGCTACGCGCTCGACGAGATCAAGCCGACGGCGCTCGCGAAGCTGCTCAGCCGCTCTGTGACGAAGACCCCGCACGGCATCGGCCTCGGCATCCCCGAGACCATGCAGCTGGCCATCGACGAGGCCGGCGCTCCGCGCATCCTCGCCGCCGCGGCCGCGTCGGCCGCCGGCAAGGCCGTCGGCAAGCGCGGCCTCTTCTACCGCGTCGCCGGCGCGAACGTCGAGGCCATCGACGGCCCCACGTGGAACACCCTGCCGCCGCACAACACCCACGCCAAGCTGGGTCCGAAGGACCCGGACGGCGTGGCCGGCCACCTCGCGGCGGTGCTCTCCAACGCCACCGGCGGGCGTGTCGACTTCGTCGTCATCGACGCCAACGACCTCACGGCGACCGTCCTCGGCGCCTCGCCCGGCGCCGACCGCGAGCTGGCGCGGACCCTCATGCGCGACAACCCCCTGGGCCAGGGCCACGAGCAGACGCCGGTGTGCGTGCTGCGACGGCTCGGGCCGTTGCCGGCCGCCTGCTGAGTCTGTCTCGCGCCTGCGACGCTCGCGCGGACGTCAGGGCCTTGGGCTGTCCGGGCAATCGGCCGACTCGCCGGCCCCGGCGCCGAGCAGTGAGGCGAGCGGTACGGCGGCCAGGCTCGGGTCGAGCACGACGGCCTCGCTGCCGAGGTAGGCGACTACGCCGAGCTTGAAGCGCGGACCGAGGTCCTGGCGCAAGCTGCGCAGGCCGCGCAGGTCGCGATTCTTCACCGAGGCAGCGCTCTTGATCTCGACGCCGACGACCTTGTCGCCGCGTTCGATCACAAGGTCGACCTCGGCGCCTCCTCCGGTGCGCCAGAAGTGATACCGGCTTTGACCCGAAAGGCCGTCCCACGCCATGAGGTCTGAGATGGCGAACGTCTCGAGCAGGGCACCCTCCTTTGCCGAGCTCGCCGCCGATCGCCAGTCGCTCAGATTGGCGGCCCACGCCACCGCTCCGCTGTCCACCGCGAAGACGCGGGGCGATTTGACCAGCCGTTTGCCCACGTTGACGTGATACGGCTGCAGCAGCCTGATCTGGTACGCGACCTGCAGCAGGGCGAGGTAGCGGTCGGTCGTCGAGTAGGAGAGGCCGGCGTCGGTGGCCAGGTCGCTCTTGTTGAGGAGGCCGCCGCTGCGCAGCAGCGCAAGGGTCATCAGGCGGCCGAACTCGGGCACCGAGGCGATCTCCGAGAGCTGCCGCAGGTCGCGCTCGAGGAAGGTCATGCGGTACGCGTCGTACCACGCGCGGCGACTCGGCAGGTCGAATCCCAGTGTGGCAGGCATGCTGCCGGAGAGCGCGAGCTCACGCGCGACATGGTCCGCGCTCGGCGCCGGCGCCGGAAGTGCCTGGAGGAAGTCCGCGGCGTTTGTGGCGGCGAATGCCTGGTCGACGGTCGCCGGTCGCGGCGCCCCCGTGATCTCCGACCATGAGAGCGGCAGCAGTTCGATATAGCCGGCTCGGCCGGCGAGAGACTCGCTCACGCTGCGCAGACGCAGCAGGTTCGCCGACCCGGTGAGCAGGAAGCGCCCGGGGCGTTGGTCGCGGTCCACAGACAGCTTGACTGCACGCAACAGGTCGGGGGCACGCTGTACTTCGTCGATCACGGTCAGTCCCTCGGCTCCGGCTACCAGGCCGTCCGGATCCGTGAGCGCGGCCGCGAGTGTGGCGGGCTCGTCGAGCGTCATGTAGGTGCCGCCCGTGCGGTCGAGCACTTGACGCGCGAGCGTGGACTTGCCGACCTGCCTGGCGCCCGTGACGACCACCACGCGCATGAAGCCGAGCTGCCACAATATGGTGTCGGCGGCGTGTCGAGCCAGTGTTTTCATTACATGCAATTTCACCACGGTCTGGTGAAATTGCAAGATACCAGGAAGGCGCATCGAGGAGTCGGGTCACGCACATGACCCGCGAACGTGCAGGGTGTATAAGGAAGGCTCACACGTCACGGCGGGAGGGGGCCGGGTGAGTATCGTGGAGGTCAAAGACCTGCGCAAGCAGTACGACCCCCCGAAGGGGGTCGTGGCGGTCGACGGCGTGAGCTTCGCCATCGCCGAGGGCGAGATCTTCAGCCTGCTCGGCCCCAACGGCGCAGGCAAGAGCACCACCATCTCCATGCTGTCATGCCTCCTCAGGCCGAGCGGCGGCGACGCGACCGTCGCCGGGCACTCGGTCATCAGCGACGCGCAGGCCGTCAAGGAGCTCATCGGCGTCGTCCCCCAGGACATCGCCCTGTACCCCGACATGACCGCACGCGAGAACCTCGTGTTCTGGGGCAGGATGTACGGCCTCTCCGGGGCGGAGCTCCAGAAGCGCGTCGACGAGGTCCTCGAGCTCATCACGCTCACCGACCGCCAGAAGGACCGCGTGCAGAAGTACTCCGGCGGCATGAAGCGGCGGGTGAACATCGGCGTCGCGCTGCTGCACAGGCCCAAGGTCCTGTACCTCGACGAACCCACCGTGGGCATCGACCCGCAGAGCCGCAGGTCCATCCTCGACGGCATCCTGGCGCTCCGCGACCAGGGCATGACGATCCTGTACACCACCCACTACATGGCCGAGGCGCAGGAGCTCAGCGACCGCGTCGGCATCGTCGACCACGGCAGGATGATCGCCACCGGTACGCACGAGGAGCTCGTGAAGACGATCGGCGAAGAGGCGCACGTCGAGCTGCGCGTCGACCACGGCCTCGAGGCGATGGTCGAGCGCTGGCGCGGCGTCGCCGGGGTCACCGACGCCTCGCTGAACGAGGAGCACGCCATCCTGCTGGTGCACGACGCCGACCAGGTGCTGCCGCGGCTGTTCGAAGCCGCGGCCGCGGCCGGCAGCCGCATCACCGAGATCAACGTCACCGAGCCCAACCTGGAGATGGTCTTCCTGCACCTCACCGGACGGGCGCTCCGCGAATGATCCGCTGCACGCCGGACGGACGGCTGCCGTGAGACGCATCTTCGCCATCGCCCTCAAGGACCTGCGGAGCACGTACCGCAACGTCCCGGCGCTGGCGATGATGCTCGCCGCCCCGCTGGCGCTCTCGGCGCTGCTCGGCTTCGCCTTCGGCGGCGCGAGCGGCTTCTCGGTGGCGGCCACGAAGGTCGCCGTGGTGGACCTGGACACGCCGCCGGCCCAGGGCGCGCAGGCCCCCGCCGCCGGCGCCTCGGTCGTCGGCATCATGAAGAGCCCGGAGCTCGAGGACCTGCTGACGGTCACCGAGATGCGGTCCCCGCAGGCGGCCCGCACCAGCGTGGACGACGGCGAGGACGTCGTCGCCGTGATCATCCCGCACGACCTCAGCAGCGCGATCTACGGCACCGA
>CAIXSE010000377.1 GCA_903921965.1 uncultured Thermoleophilia bacterium
CGCAGGCCGGGGAGGCCGAAGAGGCTGGTCCGGCGCCGTCCGGCGGGAGCCCGGAGCCAGAGGCCGGTCCCGAGAGCCCGAAGCCGAAGGCCGGTCGCGGCCGCTCGGGCGCGCCGCGCAAGACGCCGGAGTCCGTGGTCCTGCCGACGGCGCCGCTGATCCCCATCGCCTCGCCGGTGGCCGGGCCCGACGGCCGTCCGTCGACGGGTCCCGGGACCGAGGCCGGGGGCGAGGCGCCGGAGACCCCCGGCGGCGCGACCCCGCGGCCACGCCGCCGCGGCGGACGGCGCCGCGGCCAGGGTGCCGCCGAAGGTCAGGAGGAGCAGGCTGCGGTCTCCGGAGCCACGGGGACGGCGGCCGATGCCGCGGCCGAGGCCGCGGCGGGAGCGCCGGCAGAGGCCCCGGCCGGGGACGAGCGGCCCAGGGCGAAGCGTCCGGCCGCGCGCAAGCGCGGCAAGGCCGCCGGTGACGCCGAAGACGAGGCGCCGGCGACCGCGGCGCAGGCCGGCGCCGAGAGTGCCGGCGCAGGCGGTGACGTGCCCGTGCCGGCCGCCTCCGAGGCCGCGCCGGCCGAGGCGGAGGCCCCGGCGCAGGACGGCGACGCCGAGGCGCCCGCGAAGCGCCGGCACCGCGGCTCCCGCGGCGGCCGCCGTCGCCGCAAGACGGCGGAGATCGTCCACGACGAAGCGGTGCGTGAAGCCGAAGAGGTGGTCGAAGGGGACCAGGGGGAGGCAGGCGAGGCGCCGGAGACGCCGGCCGCGGAGGCCGCCGAAGCAGCCGAGACCACCGCGGGGCCGGGCACGCGCCGGCGCCGCCGCGCCGGCTCGCGCCGGCGCGCAGCCGACCAGGGCGGCGGCGAGGCGGCGGGCGGCGAAGCCCCGGCCGCACCGGTCGCCGAGAAGGTGCGCGTCACGCGTACCCGGCAGCGCGACCGGCGTCGTCCCAAGGCGATCGTCCGCCAGGACGAGGGCAGCGGTCTCGACACGCAGGCCGCCGTCGCGGCGGGGAGGCGCATCGACGTCGAGATCGAGACGCCCAAGCGCAAGATCATCCTCGTCTCGGACGACGGCCACGAACTGCGCGTCGCACTGGTCGAAGACGGCCGCCTCGCGGAGATCTACATCGAGCGCCCGGACAAGAAGTCGTACCTGGGCGACATCTACCAGGGCAAGGTCGACAACGTGCTGGGCGGCATCGACGCGGCCTTCGTCGACTTCGGTCTCGAGAAGAACGGCTTCCTCTACGTCGACGAGGTCACCACGCCCCAGGGCGAGAAGCGCGCCCGCCGCATCAGCGACGCGCTGAAGCCGGGGCAGGAGGTCCTGGTGCAGGTCACCAAGGACCCCATGGGCAGCAAGGGTGCCAGGCTGAGCACGAAGATCTCGCTCGCGGGGCGCTACCTCGTGTACGTCCCCGGCGGCAGCGGTGTCGGCGTCTCGCGACGCCTGCCCCAGGGCGAGCGCGACCGCTTGCGCGACATCAGCAAGGAGCTCAAACCGAAGAACGCCGGCCTCATCGTGCGCACGATCGCCGAGGGGCACGGCCTCGAGGACCTCAAACGCGACATGCAGTACCTCTCCCGCCTCTGGACGCGTCTCAAGAAGAAGGCCGAGACGGTCAGCGCCCCGGGGCTCGTGCACAAGGAGGTCGACATCTCCATCGAGGTGGCCCGCGACCTTTTCAACGACACCTGCGAGAGCCTCATCGTCGACGACCTCAAGCGGCACAAGGCGATCGTCTCCTTCTTGCAGAAGGAGGCCCCCGAGCTGCTGCCCAAGGTACACCAGCACACCGGCGTCGAGCCGCTGTTCGAGGCGTACGGCATCGAGGACCAGATCGCCAGGGCGCTCGAGCGCCGCGTGCCGCTGCCGAGCGGCGGCAACCTCATGATCGACCACGCCGAGGCGCTCACCGTCATCGACGTGAACACCGGCCGCTTCACGCGCGGCAAGGGCCTCGAGGACACGATCACCAAGACCAACCTCGAGGCCGCCTACGAGGTCGTCAAGCAGCTGCGCCTGCGCGACATCGGCGGCATCATCATCATCGACTTCATCGACATGGCGCACGCCGCCAACCGCGAGATGGTGCTGGCGACGCTGGAGGCCCAGCTCGAGACCGACCGCACGAAGACGTACGTGGTCGAGCTCTCGCCCCTGGGCCTGGTCGAGATGACGCGGCAGAACACCACCGACGGCGCGCGCGGCATCATGACGCGCGCTTGCCCCTGCTGCTCCGGCAAGGGGCGCGTGCTCAGCGAGGAGACCATGGCGCTGAGCGTGGAGCGCCGGGTCCGCGCCCTCGCGCGCAAGTCGCAGGCCAAGGCGTGGCTCATCGAGGTCAACGGCGGCGTGGCCGAGCGGCTCGGCGGCTCCCGGCTGAAGAAGCTCGAGAAGGCCGCCGGGCGGCGCGTGTTCTTCGAGGGCGCGTCGTCGCTGCCGGTCGACACGTTCCGCGTCATCACCGAGGGCACCGTCGTCCACGTCCAGGAACAGCGCGTGCCGGTCAAGGAGGGCCAGGAGGTCGAGCTCGAGCTGGAGTTCAGCCTCACCTACAGCCCGCGCGACGCCGTCGGCTACATCGACGGCTACATGGTCATCGTGGAGGGCGGCCGCCAGCACCTCGGGCAGCGCCGCAAGGTCAAGATCACGGGTATCGAACGCACCGGCGCGCGCGCCACCGTGGTGAAGCAGGGGGCGAATTGACGGTGTCCGCGGCAGTGGGTATCATTTACGGCCGTTGTCTTTCGGGGAGTTGACATGACGAAGTCCGATGCCACGTACGCGGTCATCCGCGTCGGCGGGCAGCAGTACAAGGTGAGCGCCGGCGACACCATCGTCGTCGACCGCGTCGACGCCGAGGAGGGCAAGCACGTCACGTACGGCGCCCTCGCCGTCCGCACCGAGAGCGGCGCGTTCGACGCCGAAGCTGCCAAGCACGCCAAGGTCAAGGCCAAGGTCGAGGAACACGTCCTCGGCGAGAAGATCAAGGTCTTCACCTACAAGCCCAAGAGCACGTTCAAGAAGACGAAGGGTCATCGCAGCCGTCTCACCAAGCTGACGATCGAGTCGATCACCCTCAAGGAGTCCAAGGAGAAGGCTGATGGCGCATAAGAAGGGCGCCGGCACCAGCCGGAACGGGCGCGACTCCGAGGCCAAGCGTCTCGGCGTCAAGGCGTTCGCCGGCCAGGTGGTCCCGGCAGGGTCGATCATCGTCCGCCAGCGCGGCACGAAGTTCCGTCCCGGCGAGAACGCCGGCATCGGCGTCGACCACACCATCTTCGCCAAGGTGACGGGCAGGCTCGTGTTCACCGAGAAGGGCGCGGGGCGCTTCATCTCGGTCGTCCCCGAGGCCTGATCCTGCGCCCGGCGGCCGCTTCGGCGGCCGCCAGGCTCACCACCCCTCATGCTCGACAGGGCCAGCATCTGCGTGCGCGGAGGTCACGGCGGCAACGGCTCCGCCAGCTTCCGCCGTGAGAAGTACGTGCCCAAAGGCGGCCCCGACGGCGGCGACGGCGCTCCCGGCGGGGCCGTCGTGCTGGTCGCGACGCGGCAGCTGCACGACCTGAGCCACTTCCGCCACAAGCACCACTTCCGCGCGGCGGCCGGCGGCCACGGCCACGGCGCCAAGAAGCGTGGCGCCGACGGGCCTGAGCTCGAGGTGAAGGTGCCCGTGGGCACCGAGGTCCGCGACGCCGAGGGCGAGCTCCTCGGCGACCTCGTGCGCGAGGGCCAGCGCCTGCTGGTCGCGCACGGAGGCGAGGGCGGGCGCGGCAACATGTGCTTCAAGAGCTCGACGCGCCAGGCGCCGCGCTTCGCCGAGCACGGCCTGGAGGGCGAGGAGCGCTGGCTCACGCTCACGCTCAAGCTGCTCGCCGACGTCGGCCTCGTCGGCCTGCCCAACGCGGGCAAGTCGTCGCTGCTGGCGGCGCTCACGCGCGCCCACCCGAAGATCGCCTCGTACCCGTTCACGACCATCGAGCCCAACCTGGGCGTGCTGCGGCTGCCCGGCGGCGACGTCGTGCTCGCCGACATCCCCGGGCTCATCGAGGGGGCCAGCGAGGGGGCCGGTCTCGGCCACCGCTTCCTGGCCCACATCGAGCGCACCACGCTGCTCCTGTACGTGGTCGACGGCGGCGAGGGTCCGGCGGCGTGGCCGCAGGCGCTCGCCACGGTGCGCGCCGAGCTCGGCGCCTTCCGTGACGCCCTGCTGCGGCGGCCGGCGCTCGTCGTCGTGAACAAGGCCGACCTGCTGGACGAGGCCGGCAAGGACGAGGCCCGCGCCTTTCTCGCAGGTCTCGGGTGGCCGGCCGCCACGGCCCTCGTCTCGGCCGGTGCCGGCGAGGGTCTGGCCGGGCTGTGCCGCGATCTGGACGATGCCATGACCGCGGCCCGCGAGGCGCTCGCCGCGGTAGAGCCGCCCGAGGCCTCGCCCGAGGTGCTGCGCCCGGGCGAGGATCGCCTGGAGGCGTTCACCGTCGAGCCCGTGGATGATTACTTCGTCGTCCACGGGCGCCAGCTCGAGCGCCTCTTCGCCAAAGCCGACCTCGGCAACGACGACGCCGTCGCCTACCTGCAACACCTCGTCGAGAAGGCCGGCCTGAACGCGGCCCTGCGCCGGGCCGGCGCCGTGCCCGGCGACACCGTGGTCGTCGGCGACCAGGAGTTCGAGTTCTCCTGAGCCCTGTCAGTGACACAGCGACATCACGCTGTCCGCGCGCGTGACCTGAGTCCGTTGACCGGTGCACTTCCTATGCTGTCGCCGGAGCCACCTCCCCGGCATCACGCTCTGGGTCCCCTCGTCCTTCGGTCGCCTCCCGGTCCCTGAGGCGGCTCACGTTGCGGGCCGGATCGTACATCGAGCCACCGCCGGCGCGTGCTGCAACTCCGCACCAGGTTCTCCCTGTCGAAGACCTGTGCTGCGAGCCGAGCGCTGCTCCCTCAGGATGAGTGGTGTGTGTGCAGTGCCTGTCCGCAGGAGGTGCGCGTGGGCCCATACGTCGAAGACCACGATGACGACGTCGTCGCGCTGCTCGGTGAGCTGATCAGGGTCGACACGTCCAATCCGCCGGGCAACGAGACGGCGGCGGCGCTCGTCGTCGACGCCTTCTTCCGCCGCCACGGCCTCCAGGGGGAGCTCGTCGGCGAGAGCCCCGAGCGGCAGAACTTCGTCCTGCGGCTCGACGGCTCGCGACCAGGGCCGACGCTGCTCCTGCTGGCCCACCTCGACGTCGTGCCGGCGCCGGAGCCGGACTGGTCGGCGCCGCCCTTCGCCGGCGAGGTGCGCGACGGCTACGTGTGGGGCCGCGGGGCCGCCGACATCAAGAACCTGGTGGCGGCCAACGCCGTCGCCGTGACCCGCCTCGCGGCGACCGGCGGCGACTTCGCCGGCGCTGTTGTCTACGCCGCGACCGCCGACGAGGAGGTGGGGACGGCCTGCGGCGCCCGCTGGCTCCTGGAGCACCGGCCCGACCTCGTGGCGTGCGACTTCGTCCTCAACGAAGGCGGCGGCGAGTTCCAGGTGGTGGACGGCCGCCGCGTGTACCCGATGCCGACGGGAGAGAAGGGCACGGCGCAGTTCCGCCTCGTCGTGACGGGGACGGCCGGGCACGCGTCCATGCCGATGTACGAGGGCAACGCCGTGGCCGACGCCGCCCGAGTGGTCGAGGCGCTGCTGGCCCATCGGCCGCGGGTCGTGATGGACTCGGTCTCGCCCACGTACATCCGCGCCATGGTCGCCGACGAGGCCACCGCCGCAGCGCTGCTGGATGCCGACACGGCGCGTGCTGCCCTCGAGGAGCTGCGTCGTCACGACGGGAGCCTGGCGCGCCTCCTCGAGCCGCAGTACGGCGTCACCCTGGCGCCGACCGGCGTCCGCTCGCACGGCACGGCGGTGAACGCCTACCCGCCGCGGGTGGACGTCACCGTCGACTGCCGCACGCTGCCCGGCCAGGGGCCGGACGACGTGCTCTCCGAGGTGACGCGCGCCCTCGCCGGCGTCGAGGCGGACTGGAGCCTGGAGTGGATCGACGTCATCGCCGGCAACTCGTCCCCGTACCCCAGCGAGCTCGGCGCCGCCGTCGAGGCCGTCATGCGGCGCCTCGTCCCGGATGCCACGGTCGCGCCCGTCACCTGGGTGGGGTTCACGGACTCGAAGTGGTTCCGTGACGCGCTGCCGTCGTGCATCGCCTATGGCTTCTCGCCGTACCTGCTGGACGACCGCGACGCCGTCATGGCGCGTTTCCACGGCGTCGACGAGCGCATCGCCGTGCGGGACCTCCTCTTCCAGACGCTGTTCCGCGAGGAGCTCCTCCGCGAACTGCTCGGCGCGGGCAGCGGAGCAGCGACGACGGACGCAGACCGGTGATACACCAAGCACTACCTGGTGGTACACTGGCTGATCGTCCGCCGGGAGGACTCTCCATGTACCGCATGCAACGCGCCGGCCACAGCCTGGCCAGCAGCCGCGTCGATGAGCTCGACGCGCGTCTCGCGGCCTTTCTCGAGGCGAGCTACGACGCCTTCTACGACTGGCAGATCGGCGGACAGTTCAGCCACGTGTCGGATCGCTGGTTCGACCTGCTTGGCTACCCTGCGGGAGACGCGCGCCTGAGTGCGCCGGCGTGGGCCGACCTGCTCCACCCCGATGACCTCGACCGTAACCTCGCCGAGACGGCGGCCGTCTTCGCCGCCCGTGAGACGCGCGCGAGTCAGGAGTATCGAGTCCGCCGCTACGACGGCTCGTTCATCCTGCTGCGCGACCACGCGGTCGTCACCTACGACGACGACGGGCAGCCGCAGCGGATGATCGGCGCTCTCCGCGACGTCACGCACGAGCGCGAGACCGAGCGCCGGCTCGAAGAGATGGCGGCCATGCATCGCACGCTGCTGGCGATGACCATGAACATCGTCGTCCTGGTGGATGAGACGGGCGAGTACCTCGACGCCAATCCGGCGGCCCTCGAGTTCTTCGGCCGCGGCCGGGACGAGATGCTGGCGATGAGGGCGGACGCCGACTTCCCGCTCGAGGCCTTGTCGGTCGAAGCGCGGGGCGGGGACGCCGCCGATCGTCATCGGGAGATGGCCGTGGAAGTCGGCGGCGTGCCCAAGACGCTCCTGGTCGAGTCCATCGCCTGCGTTCTGGAGGGACGGGACATCGTCCTCGTGCTCGCCACCGACATCACCGGGCGCGTGCTGCTGGAGGCTCAGTTGGAGGACCGCAACACGGCGCTGAGAGTCCTCCTCGAGCAACTGGAGGAGGAGAGAGTCGCGCTGGAGCGTCGCATCATGGCCAACGTGAACACGCTGGTGCTGCCGACCGTCGACCGGCTGGAGCGCCAGCTTCGTGGCCGGCCGGAGGCGACGCACGCCCAGGCCATCCGCGAGAACCTTGGCGAGATCCTCCGGCCCGTCGCGCAGCGGCTCGCCAATGCGTCGTCGGACGCCCCGCGACTCACGCGCCGCGAGCTCGAGGTCGCCAACCTGGTGAAGCTCGGCAAGACGACCGACGAGATCGCCGAGGCCCTCTGCCTCTCGCGCTCCGCCATCCAGTTCCACCGCGGCAACATCCGCCGCAAGCTCGGCCTCAAGGCTGGGGACGAACGCCTGAGCACCGCCCTCCTCGTCGACACCAGCCTGGACGCTACTGCCGTCTGGCCGACGCCGTAGCACTTGCGCGCCGGGTGCACGTCGCCCGCCTCGTGCTCGCGCACCCAGCTCTCCACCAGTCCTGACCTGGCGAAAGCCTGCGTTGTCTGGACGCTGCGGCCTGCCTAGCGTGAAGGGTGCCCATCCAGTCGCCGCCAGACATGTGCGGGAGAGGAGCGCCGATGACGGGACCCCCGTTCAGAGCCTCTACGACGTCGACGACAAACCTGCCGCCAGGTCGTTCGACGCTGGAGGCGCTTCTCGGAACGAGGAGGAGGGTGCGCCTCGTCCCTGGTTTCGGGGTTCGGCCCGACGAGGCGAAGCCCATGAATCCAGGCGCTCTGCGAGGCCTGCGGCGCGGCGGCGTCTGCGCATGAGGAGCGACGTCGTCACCCTCGTCACTGGCGCCGCCTCTGGCATCGGCTTGGCCTGCGCCCGCCGCCTCGTCGCGCGCGGCGACCGCGTGGTCTGCGTCGACCTGTCGCCCGACACCCCGGATCTCGCCGCCGAGATCGGCGCCGCGCTGGGCCTCGTCGTCGATGTCGCCTCCTCGGCGGAGTGCGACGCGGCCGTAGCGGCGGCCGTGGAGCAGCTCGGTCACGTGGATCACCTCGTGGCTGCCGCAGGGATCGAGCTGACCGGTCCGGCGCATGAGATGGACGACGACACCTGGCAGCGCGTCCAGCGCGTGAACGTGGACGGGTGCTTCTTCATGGCCCGCGCCGTGGGTCGTCACCTGATCTCCCGCGGGGCGGGCGGGAGCATCGTGCTCGTGGGCTCGATCAACTCACAGATCGCGATGCCCGGCCAGGTCGCGTACGTGACGTCGAAGGGCGCCGTCCTGCAGCTCGGCCGCGGCCTCGCCATCGACTGGGGCCGCTACGGCATCCGCGTCAACGTGGTGGGCCCCGGGGTGATCGACACGCCGATGAACGCGGCCAGTCTGGCCGATCCCGAGCGCACGGCCTACTACGCGCGC
>CAIXSE010000378.1 GCA_903921965.1 uncultured Thermoleophilia bacterium
CCCGTGCCGCCCTACCCCGCCAGCCACGGCTGCGTGCGCGAGCCCATGTGGGTCGCCCAGTGGATGTACGACCAGTCCTGGGTGGGGGAGACGGTCTACCTGTACAACTGACGCGGCTGCCGGCGCGGCCTCGCCGGACCGGCTTCGCAGGCCGTCTCCCGGCCGCCGCCTCCGCCGGTGCGCCCCTAGCGCACCGAGTCCTGTGCCGACACCGCCGCCACGCTCGCGGCGGTGGTGAGCACCGAGAGGCCGGCGCGGAAGGTCTTGAAGCGGTCGCCGGCCTCCGGGTCGAACGACGTCAGCGACACCGCCCGCAGCTCGAAGCGCTGGCCGGTCATCTCGACAGCCGCCAGCAGCTCCGCCACGGTGAGTCCGCCGGGCGACGGGAACTGCACGGCGGGCGCCAGGGCGGGGTCGGCGACGTCGATGTCGACGTGGAGCATGGCGGCCGGACGGCGGGCCGCGAAGCCGCCCCCGCCGGCCCGCTTCACCAGCTCGTCCAGCGCTGGCGCGACGGCCTCGCCGAGACCGCGGTAGCCGATCTCGGCGCCGCTCACCACGAGGAGCTCCGAGACCGTCATGGCGTCGGCCTCGGCGGGGTCGATGTCGCGGCCCCCGGCGTGGAGCACGAGCCGCTCCGGGGCCGGCGTGCCGCCGAGCGCGGCCCACGCCTCGGGAAAGGCGCGGCCGGTCAGGATGGCCAGCGGCATGCCGTCCAGGTATCCCGTCTCGCTGATCTCGGGCGTGTTGAAGTCGCCGTGGGCGTCGAGCCACACGGTCGCGAGCTCGGTGAGCGCCCGTCCGCCGGCGGCGAGCAGGCCCGCCCGCACCCCGAGCGTGACGTTGCAGTTGCCGGCCAGCACCATCGGCAGGCGGCCGCCGGCGACCGCGTCGGCGACGAGCGCCGCGACCGCGCCGTCGACCTCGAGCACCGCCTGCAGCTCGTCCCTGAAGGGCGCGTTGCGCTGCGCCGTGACGACCTCGACCTCGTGGCCGCGGTCGGTGAGCGCCTCGGTGACGCCCTCGGAGAGGTAGGCGCCGGGACCGTGCCCGCTCCCGACGCCCTCGCGCCCGAGGTCGTACGGTACGGCGATGAGCGTGATGCGCACCTGCGTCACTCCTCGACGCGCGGCAGGCGCTTCTCCAGCGTCACCATCTCGTCGCCGGCGTCGGCCGTGGCGACGAACGCGTGACGCTCGTACAGGTGCCGGGAGGGGTGGTCGCCGGCCGGCACGTACGCCGTGAGCCTGTCCAGCCCCCGGTCGATGCCCATGCCCTCGGCCCAGTCGATGAGCTGGTTGGCCACGCCCCGGGCCTCGAAGTTGGGGCCCACGCACACGCAGGCCACGTGCAGCTCCTGCTCGCGCGCCTCCACCGCCATGAACCCGGCCACCTCGCCGCCGCTCTCGGCCACGACGACCTCGGCCTGCTCGAGCAGCTGCACGAGCTCGTCGGCGTGGTAGCGCTCGGGGTGTCCCGCGCCGTCCGCGAGCGGGTGCAGGGTCTCCTCGGCGATCAGGGCCAGCATGCTGCGGTCGTCGTCAGTCACCGCCCTCAGCGAGCACTTGAGGCGTTCCATGGTCACCTCCCGACGTCTGGGCGGCCGCCAGCCGGCCGGCCTCCCGTTTCAGCTCATCTCCGATGATATAGCGGATGGTGGCCCACGTGCCGAGCAGCAGCACGAGGCTCCAGAGGCCGCCGAACTGGTTCTCGTAGAAGCTGAAGAAGCAGCCCACGAAGATGGCCACCAGCACGCTGCGCTCGAACCAGCGGTAGGCCTTGAGGCGTGACCGCCGCCACTTGACCACACCGATGACCACGAGCGCGCCGCTGAGGGCGCCGCTGAGGGCCAGCCCGACGGAGGCGAACGAGAGCGTCGTGCTGCTGTCCGTGAGGGAGGGGACGAACGCGAGCAGGTCGGCCATGGAGATGACGAGGAACCAGCCGACCATGATGCCCTTGAAGACGCGGCTCCGCAGGAGGCGGGCGTACCGGCGGGAGATCCAGCCCCTGACCTTGGTGATGGGGGAGGGCAGGGGCTTCACGAGGTCGGAGTAGGTGCGCAGGCTCTGGGTCAGGGCGACCACCATGGGGTCCTGCTGGTCGGAGTGGCCGAGGAGGTAGAGCGCCTCGTCGCGTTCGCCGGCGTCCATGTTGCGCAGCACCGCCTCCTTGGCGTAGTCGAAGGCGTTCACCAGGGCCACCTGCTGGGTGAGGTTCCTGACGGTGCCCAGCCAGTGGAAGAGGAAGAAGAGCCCGACGAACACGAGGTAGATGATCGCGACCACCGGCTTGAAGAAGTAGTCGTTGTCGGACGTGATGAACTTGCCGAGCTCGTCGATGAACAGGCCGAAGCCGATGCCGCAGGCCAGCGTGGCGAGGAAGCGCCACATGCGGCCCTGGAAGGCCATGAAGAGGACGATGCCGATGAGCATGCCGAGGCCGCCCCAGAGCAGGTGCGCGAAGTGGATCTTGCCGCCGCCGAGCTGCGGCCACCCGGTGAGGGCGAGCGCCGCGCGCACGATCAGGATCGTCCCCACTGCCGAGACGAAGAACAGTTCGAACTCGCTGGCCGCGTGGACACGGCGCACGAAGTAGCCGGGCGTCGCCGGAGCCTTCAGGGGCGGGAGCTCCGGCGCCTCGTCCTCGAGCAGGTCCTCGGCGGCCTCGCCGAGCTCGGAGCCCGCCACGTCCGCGACGCCCGGAGCCGCGTCGGCGCCGAGCTCCTCGTGCGTCTGCCTTGCGTGGTCCTCGTCCACGGCTCCCTCCCGGCGTGCCTCAGGCGGGGAACGACCCCAGGACCTTGACCCACGGGAGCTTGCACGCCAGGCACTTGAGGGCCTGGGCGACGGGCGTGTCGCTCTCGCGGCCGATCACGTCGATGAAGAAGATGTAGTCGCCGAGCCCCTGGCGGGACGGCCGCGACTCGATCTTCGTGAGGTTCACGTAGCGGTGCGCGAACTCGCTGAGGATGAGCAGCAGGGCGCCCGGCTGGTCGTGGCCGATGCCGCACACGATGCTCGTCTTGTACGTCGCCTCGAGGTCCTGCGGCGCCGGCTCTCTCGAGAGGTAGACGAAACGCGTGCGGTTGTCGTGGGAGTCCTCGATGTCGTCGCTGAGCACCACACACTCGTAGAGGTCGGCGGAGAGCCGCGTGCCGATCGCCACCCAGGGCCTGTCCACGCGGCTGACGCGCCGCACGGCCTCGGCCGTGGAGTCGGTGGCCTCGTGCTCCACGCCGGCCAGGTTTGCCTGCATGAAGGTGCGGCACTGCCCGTACGCGATGGGGATGCTGACGATCTTCGTGACCTCGCCGAGGCCGATCTCGCGGCGCGCGATGAGCTGGTGGTGGATCGCGTGCGTGACCTCGCGCACGATGTGCACGTCGTCGTCGCCGAACGCCAGGCGGTCGAGCGTGCGTGTGACGGAGCCCTCGAGGGCGTTCTCGATGGGGACGAGCCCGAGGTCGGCCTCGCCGGTGGCGACCGCCCTCATGACGTCTTCGATGGTGGGGTAGGGGAACGGCGACAGTGCGGGCTCGGGGGGGTCGGCCAGCAGGGCCTCTTCGGTGAACGTGCCTTCGGGCCCGAGGAAGGCCACCCGTCCCGTCTGCTGCGCCACGCCGGTCTCCTCACGCTCGGGGGTCATCGCTGAGCCCGTAGGCTATCAGACCCCCGGCGCCGTCAGACGGCCGGCGGGCCGCCGGGAGCCGGCGGCTCCTGCGGCGTCTGCTGCGGCGGCACGCCCGGCTGGCGCGGTGGGACGCGACTCTCCCAGGTGAACTCGTCGAGCGGCTCGCCGCCGACGTCGGCGAGGGCGTCGAAGGCGCGGCGGGCGTCGCCGGCGTCGCGCGGCGGCGCCGGCGACGGCGTCTGCGCCTCGGGCCAGAGCAGGCCCGCGGTGGGCACCGCCGGCTCGAGGGGGAGCTGGTCCTGGGCCGGGGCCGCAGGCTCGAACGGCCCCGTCTCGTCCGGGAGCGGCCGGGACGGCACCGCGAGCCTGGGCGCGCGCGCCGCGCGCGCCCCCTGCTCGCCACGCGCCAGCGGCCTGGGCACGGCGGCGGCGACCGCCTCGACCTCCTCCGGCGAGAGCTCGCGGTCGGCGACGCCGTGGTCGAGGTGCTTGACGTAGATGCGCGCGAAGTCGCGGGCGGCGATCGCGCTGAACACCACGCCCGAGCGGTAGGCGTCGAGCAGCGCGAAGGAGGCGCTCTGCTCGCCGCCGGCATCGCGGAACGCGTCGTAGCGGACGATGGCGCGGTTGGTGAGCGCCAGGTCGAGCTGCGCCTTGTGCTCGTCGAGCTGGTCGGTGAGGATCTCGACCGCCTCGCGCAGGTTGCGGACCTGCGAGTC
>CAIXSE010000379.1 GCA_903921965.1 uncultured Thermoleophilia bacterium
CGGCTCGGAGAACATCGCCTTCGCCGCCGAGGCTCCCATGATCCAGCTCACGGACGTCGCCGTGGAGGACTGAGGCCCCCGCCTCCCGGGCTCACGCGTAGCCGCGGCTCGCCAGGTAGTCGTCGGCGATCTCGACGAGCCGCGCGCGGCCGAAGCTCGCCTCGTGGCCGGCGTGCACCGTCGAGACCGGCAGGTCGCGGAGCCGGCGCATCGTGCGGGCGTACTCGTCCCTGTCGGCGCCGGGGATGTCGTCCAGCAGGCCGCCGCCGTCGTACACGACGTCGCCGCTGAACAACAGGCCCGTCTTCTCCTCGTAGAGCCCGATGCCGCCCGGCGAGTGGCCCGGCAGGTGCAGCACGCGGAAGAGCCTGTCGCCGAGGTCCACCGTGTCGCCTTCGTGCATCAGCCGCGTCGGCGAGCACCCGGCGACGCGGTACGTGCGGGGGTCGAAGCCCGCGTCCGGGACCGCGGTGACCAGCACGCCCGCCGGCGCGACTCCGGAGGCCGCCAGCCACCGCCGTATGACGGGCGGCCACCCCGAGGCGCGCAGGGGGTGGACGATGGAGGGGTTCTCGAGCTCCTCCACCTCCAGGGGGTGCACGGCCCGGTCCGGACACCGGGGCATCCCGCCCTGGTGGTCGCAGTGCGCGTGCGTGAGCACGGCGACGAGCGGCTTGCCGGGCGACGGGCGCAGCGCGTCCAGCGCGGCGCCGAGCTCGCCGATCCCGTTCCCGGTATCCACGAGGAGGTCGGACTCCGCGCCACCGACGAGGTAGAAGTTGGCGCGCAGCAGACTGTGGACGTGGGGCTCGTCGAGGACGATGATGCCGCCCGGCAGCAGCCGGTGCGCGAACCACTCCCGTGCGACGGGAAGCGTCTGGAGGCTCATGCCCCTCGGGCGCCGGCGGCTGCGCGCCGCCGCCTGATCTCGCGGTCCACGATCGCGCCCGCGAGGAGCGCGATGTTGAGGACCCAGGCCCACACGAGGAAGGCGATCGCCGTGGCCAGGGCGCCGTACACGCGGTCGTACGACGCCCAGTTCGTGAGGTAGAAGCTGAAGACGGCGGTGGCGATCACCCAGGCGGCCAGCGTGGTCACGGCGCCGCCGAGCAGCGGGAGCAGGCCCTTGCGCGGCCGCGACGGGGCGAAGCGGAAGAGCAGCCCGATCATCAGCAGGCTCAGGGCGGCCAGCAGCGGCCACTTGACCCACGTCCACAGGTGCAGGGGACCGTTGCCGATGCCGGTGGCCTCCTGGATGGCCGATCCGGCGGGGCCCAGGAACGTGAGCGCCACGGCGGTGAGCGTGAGCAGGACGAGCAGGCCGACCGCGAGGGGGATGCGGACCGGAAGGTCTCTCCAGATGGGCCGCATCGTCTTCGCCTCGTTGACGACGTCCGCCGTCCACATGAAGCAGCCGACGTAGCCCGAGGCCGCCCACAGCGCCAGCACGGCACCGACGACGAGCGCGAGGGTGGTCGAGTGCGAGCGCACGACGGTGTCGATGGCCTGAGTGACGAAGTCCACGGCCCACGTGGCACCGAGGTCGTTGAGCGCGTCGACGAGGCTCTGCAGGGTGTCGGCGGAGAGCCCGGCCACGCCGAGCAGCGCCACCATCACCAGCAGGCCCGGCACGAGCGACAGCACGGTGTAGTAGGTGAGGGCTGCCGCGAGGCGCGGCACGTTCAGCGCCAGGATGGGCGCGGCCAGCGACCACGCCTTGCGCGCCAGGCCGGCCGCGCCGCCGGATTGCTCCATGGGGCCTCCGCGATGGACGACCCCGCAAGCCTATCCCGTGGGGCGCCGCCGTGGGGGCGGCGCGCCGCGGTCAGCGGCGGTGGAGCAGCGTGCCCGCCACGACGGCGCCGGCGACGGCCAGGCCGGCGGCGACGGCGAGGCGCGCGGCCGTCTGCACGTCGAGCGTGAGGCCCAGGGTCCCGGCCGCGCCGCCGAGGTCCGCGACGCGGGCGAGCAGGACGGCGGACAGCACCGCCATGGGGACGAACAGGATCGCGACGGCGCCGGCGAGGCGGCCGAGGCGGGGGCTGATGCGGGTGGACGTGCGCATGGTGGACCTCCCTTGCTTCGTCCACCAAGGTACGCGGCCGATGTGACGGCCCGGCGACGGCCGCGTGAACCTTCGTGAAGAGCGTGCGAAGAGTCGCGGCGTCCGCCGCCCCGCCCGCTCGCGCGGCGCGGCCGGCGCTGCCTCAGCCGCGCTTCGCCGGCTCGTGGTCCTGCCAGCCGCC
>CAIXSE010000380.1 GCA_903921965.1 uncultured Thermoleophilia bacterium
GGCCCACCCTCTGCGCCGGCACCCGTCCAGCCGGCGCAGATCGCCCCCGCTCCGCCCGGCGCCGACCGCCGCGTCGTCGCCTGGCTCGGCAACGTCCGCTCCCTGCTGCTCAAGTACGGCTACTTCGCCCAGGACGTGCGCTGGTACGAGAAGCCGTACGACGTCCCGTGCGAGCTGGCTGCCACCTTCGTCCAGAACGGCACCACCTACGTGGTCACCCTGCACCGCAAGGAGAAGTTCGCGCAGGACTACGCCGCCGCGCTGCAGAGCGACCCGGCGGTGCAGCAGGCCGCGCAGGCCGGCATGCACCTGCTGCAGGTCGTCGAGAAGCGGGTGCTCCGCGTCCACGACGCGCGCGGCGTCACCCCCGGCCAGCTCGAAGCCTGGGCGAAGACGGTCGGCTGGTACCCGCTGCCGAAGTAGGGACCGGCGCCGGGCTGCAGCCGCAGGCCCGCCGTGCCGATGAGTCCTCGTATGACCAGGGTCCAAGGGTCCCGGCGCCGCCGGGACGGCCCCGGACGACCGGGGGTGGCCGCGGCCGTCGTGTCGCGGCGCCGCCGACGGAGGGAGGTCCAGTGGAACGATCGATGGACAGGGTGCGCGCGAAGACCACGTTCGTCCTCGCGCTCGTCATCGCCGTGACGGTGCTGGCGGGCAGCACCGCCGCCCTGGCGCGAAGCGTCGCGCCGCACCACGCCGCACCGGTCAAGGAGACCATCCTCACGCTGCGCACCGAGGGCGACCACGACACGATGTACCTCGTGTCGAACGAAGGCACCGCTACCGCCCAGGGCCGGCTGCCCGGCGTCGCCGAGACCGTCGCCGCGTCCCCCGACGGCACCTGGGTCGCCTACCTGCCCGTCGGAGGCAAGCCCTCCCTCTGGCTCAGCCAGGACTGGGACAAGGTCCAGACCGTCGACCTGCAGCCCGCCGGCATCAAGACCGTCACGGGCCTCACCTGGACGACCGAGACGCAGCTCCTCGTCTCCGGGACCTCGAAGGCGAACAACGCCGCCGGCTACACCGACAAGCTGTACACGGTCGACGTCACGACCGGGGCCGTCACGCCGTTCCGCAACCTGAGCGGCACCGAGCCCAACGCTTCGTCCGCCACCGGCAAGATCGTCTACGTGAAGTACACGAAGCTGAAGCCGAACCCCAAGAACCCCAAAGTCGCCCACTACCGTGAGAGCCTGATGGTGACCACCCTCGACGGGCTCGGCGCCGGCTTCGCGCTGGACGAGGACGAGTACTACCTGACCTCCGACTACCGGGCCTTCGCGGCTCCGCAGATCGCCCCCGGCGGCTACTGGCTCGCCTACGGCACGACCGGCAGCGACGTGAGCGTCACCTACACCATCATCTACCTGGACACGCAGGGCTACGTCCCGTGGACGACGATCTGGATGCCGACGCCGCTGGCGATCGCGTGGGCGCCGTCCAGCCCGCTGCTCGCGCTGGGTGGCGCCGCCGTGGGCCCCGGCGACATGGACGCGGGCATGTACTTCATCGACCCGGACGCCGGCGCCACGGCGCGGACGCCCCGCGACCTGTTCACCAAGGCCTCCATGGAGTGGGTCATGGACATGGACTGGGCGCTGGACGGCAAGCTGGTCGTCGACGGGCTCCCGAAGGACTTCGACACCTCGGGCGAGACCCACGTGCTGCTGATCGACAGCACCGACCTGAAGACGCTCACCGACCTCGGAGCGGGGCACCTCTCCGTCTGGGTGAGGTAAGAGGCGCAGCGGCCTGACGGCCGCAGACCGACGAGACGAGCGGGCGGGGGCGGGGCCGCGTGCGGCGCCCCGCCCCCGCCCGTCGATGCGCAGCGAGCGACAGGAGGGCGGAGCGATGAGGCTGGGAAGAACGTGGACGTTGTGCGCGGCCGCCGCGCTCCTCCTCGCACTGGCGGTCGCGGAGACCGCCGTCGCCGGCCTGCCCGGCGGCTTCGACATCGAGGCGCACCGCGGCGGGCGCGACGCCCGCCCCGAGAACACGCTGCAGGCGTTCGCCTACGCCCTCGCCGTCGGGGTCACGACCCTCGAGATGGACATGCAGATCACCGCCGACGGCGTCACCGTCGTCCGCCACAACCGCGCGATCCCGTGGTACGTGGCGAAGAACGCGTGGGGGCGCTTCCTGACGGTGGACGAGGAGCCCGACATCCGCTTCTGGAAGCTCGCCGACCTGCAGCAGTTCGACCTCGGCGCCATGAGCCCCTCCGCGCCCTACGGCTACTGGGACGCGCACGGCA
>CAIXSE010000381.1 GCA_903921965.1 uncultured Thermoleophilia bacterium
ACGCCGCTGCCGGCGCACTACTGGAGCCCGGTCCCGCTGCCGAAGCCGGACCTGAGCGCCCCGCAAGCTCCGGCGCGGGTGCGTGCCGGCGCCCGCCTCACGGTGTCCGGCACGCTCGCGCCCGCGCACCCCGGCGGGACGCAGCCGGTGGCGATCCGCTGCTACCGCCGCAGCGGCTCGCGCTGGGTGCTGCGCCGCACCGTCGCCGCGACGACCTCGGACGCCGGCGACGTGACGGGCTACTCGGCGACGTTCTCGCTCACGGCGACGGGGAGCTGGCGGCTGCGCGCGTGGACCCCCGCGGACGCCGAGCACAGCGCGGTCCTGTCGGCGGCCTCGGCGCTCACGGTGCGCTAGCGCCGCCGCGCCCGGCGGTCGCTGCCCGGGCGCCGGCGTCTCGCCGAGGCGGCCGGCTACGCCGTCGAGCGCTGCGAGCCGGCCGGCGTCCGCGGCCAGCTCCTGGTGGCGCGACGCGGAGCGCCGGGCCGCCGCCCGAAGTCCAGCCCGCGGCCGCCGCGGCCGATACCTTGGGGCACAGGGAGCGCGGACGGGAGGGGACGAGATGCGGGACGGTGCGAGCACGGCTGACCGGCGGGACGCCGCGGGCCTGACGGCGGGCGGCACCGCGCCGCGGGTGTGGCCCGCCGTCGCCTGTGTGCTCGCGAGCGCCGTGGCGATGGTGGTCACGGCCACCGATTTCGGCGGCCTCTGGTGGCTCCTGCCGGTGGCGCTCGTCCCGATGATCGTCGCCCAGTACCGCCTGCTCCCCCGGCGCTGGGCGCCGGCCGGCGTGGCCGCCGTCGGCGTGGCGTACTGGGGCGCCCTGGCCCTGCTGTCGCAGGGCTCGCTGGCGCCCTGGTGGATGGGCGTGGTGCTGGCCGCGCCGGCGGTCGCGGCGATCTACCTCATCGCCTGGGCCGACCTGCGCTTCACGCTGTGGACGCGCTACCGCTTCTTCGTGGTGCAGATCCCGTTCGTGTGGGTCGGCCTCGAGGTGCTGCTCGGTCTCAACCCCGTGTTCGCGACCAACACGTGGCTGGCGTACCGGCTGCAGCCCGCCCCCTGGCTGATCCAGCCGGTCTCCGTCCTCGGCACGCCGACCCTCGGGTTCCTGCTGCTCGTGCTGGACTACGCCGTGGCGCTGCTCGTCATCGCGCTGCTGGACCGGCGCCGCGCGGCGGCCACGGAGCGCCCCGCCGCCGCGCTGAAGCCGGCCCTCGCCGCCTTCGTCATCGCCCTCGCCGCGGCCGCGGCCTGGTGCGGCGCGAGCCTGTGGATCCTGGGCGACGTCCGCGACACCATGGGTCCCAGCGTCCGCGTCGCCGCCGTGCAGGCGGGTATCGTCATCTACGCGACCCCCGAGGCAGACTGGGAGCGCGACATCGTCGAACCTCTGGCCGAGTACACGAAGCAGGCGGCGGAGCGCGGGGCCAAGCTCGTCGTGTGGCCCGAGGAGGTCCTGCCGTTCGACCCACGGACCGACCACGCAGCGCAGATCGCGAGCATCGCGAGGGACAACCACGTCTACCTCGTGGCACCCTTCACCGTGGGCCAGACGCTGTCCTCGCCCAACAAGGCGCTCGTCCTGGGACCCGACGGGCAGACCCTGGGTGTGTACAACAAGGTGCACCCCGTGATCGTGGAGGGGGAGGGGTTCCACCAGCCGTTCCTGCCGCTCGCCTTCCCGGCGGACTTCGGGACGTTCAGCGTGGCGATCTGCTTCGACAACCACTACCTGGACGTGGTGCCGGAGGAGGTGCGCAACGGCGCCCGGCTCATCGCGATGCCGTCGCTGATCTGGCCGGGGGAGGCGCGGAACCAGCTCGCGGAGATGGTGTTCCGCGCCGTCGAGAACCGGGTCGCCTACGTCAAGGCCGAACTGGGCTGGTCGTCCGCGGTCGTGGCGCCGGACGGCACGGTGCTCGCGCTCACGCTGCCCCGGGCGAAGCCCTCGTGGGCCCTGCTCGTGGCCGACGTCCCGCTGGGACCGGACCACTCGCCGTTCGCCGCCGTGGGCCGTCCGTTGCAGTGGCTCTACGTGGCCGGGATGGCGGCGTTCGCCGCCGCCTTCGTCGCCATGGCCGTACGGCGGAGGCGCCTGCGCGGCTGAGCGGGGCACGCGAGGCCGCTGGCCGCCCGCGGCGCGGGGACCGGACGCCGCGGCGACACCGGCGGCGCGTTTCCCGCAGGGCCCGAGGTGGAAGTCCAGCCTACGACCAGCAGCGGAGAAGAGGCAGATGCCCGGCCCGCACCGGCTCGACCGCGACCACCTGGAGGACCACCTCCCCGCGCTCTACCGCGCCGCGCGCGCCTGGACGGGCTCGCGCGACGAGGCGGAGGACCTCGTCCAGGAGACGCTCGTCAACGTGCTCGCCCGGCCGCGCCTCGTGCTGGGCGACGACCTCGGCTACCTCCTGCGCGCCGTACGCAACACTTTGGCCGGCCGGCGCCGCACGGCGGCCAGGCGGCCGCAGACGGTCGAGCTCCTCGAAGACCTCGACGGCGCGCGGGCCGGGACGGCCGACCCCGCCGAGCTGGCCGGCAACGCCGAGGTGTACGCGGCGATCGCGGAGCTCCCGGACGACTTCCGCGACGCCCTGGTCGCCGTGGACGTCGCCGGCCTCTCCTACAAGGAGGCCGCGCAGGTGCTCGGTCTGCCCGAAGGCACCCTGACGAGCCGCGCGTTCCGGGCGCGCGACCGGCTGGCCCTGCGCCTCGGCGAGCACGGCGCACGCCCCGGGTCGTGACCCGCGGCAGCCGCCCCGGCCGGTGAGCCGCGGCGCACCCCTCGCCTGGCCCTACCGCGGCGCTCAGTACGTCCCGGCGGCGCCGTTGCTGGCCGTCGCGAAGGCCAGGAGCTCCTCCGGCGCCAGATCGCCGACGACGACGCACGTGTGGCCGTCGCGCTGCCAGGTGACGACCGGGTGGCCGGCGGCGACCAGCGAGAGGTACTCCACGCCGCCGCGCACGGTGCTCGAGGCCCCGTCCGGGCTCGCCAGCACGGGGCTGTCGACGATCGCGTACGCGACCTGCCTGCCGCCGTTGACGTAGTAGACGACCGTGGCGCCGCGGCCGGCGACCGTGTCGTGCCGGACGCCGACGGGGCGCCAGCCGTACTTGCCGGCGAGGTCCGGGAAGGACAGCCCCTGCACGGCGACGTCCAGGTGCGAGGTGCCGGGCACCGGTGACGGCGCCGCGGCCGTGGCCGGCAGCGTGGCGACCTGGGCGGCGGCGGCGACCGTGGGGCCGACCGGCGGCGAGCCGAGACTGACGACCAGGAAGACGACGAGCACGGCGGCCAGCGCGCCGGCGGCGGAGAGCGCGAGCGTGAGCCGGCGCCTGCGCGGCCGCGCCGCCCGAGCCCGCCCGGCCCGGGCCGCCTCGACGAGCGACGCGGGCACGGCCTCGGCGGCGAGCCCGCGTGTGGCGGCCAGCGACAGCCGCTGCCGCCGCACCAGCTCCTGCAGATCGTCCGACCCGGAGACCCACGCCTCGACACGGGTCCGTCTGCCCTCCGGCAGCGTACCCTCGGCGTACGCCATGAGGTCCACGACCTCCTGCTCGCTGAGACTGTCGACGATGCTGCTCACCGCTGCGTCCTCCCGCCGCCTTCCGCTGCCTGCCGCTCCCGTCCTCCACCAGGGATGACGCCGCGGCTCCCCCGATTCTTCCCGGCGGCCGCGGACTTCCCGCCTCCGCCGCGCGCACCGCCCGCGGCGCGCCGGCCGGCGGTACGCGGACGGCCCGGCGGGGAACCCTCTCGCCGGCTCCCCGCCGGTCCGGCCGTGAGGCCTCCGCACTGCCGCGCGGCGGCGCTACCGCACGACGACCTTCGCGTGCATGGTCGCCATCGACTTGTGGATCGTGCACTCGTAGAAGTACGTGCCGGCCTTGTCGAACGTGAAGGTGAAGGTCTGGCCCTGCCCCAGCTGCGAGTCGAAGAGCCCCGTGGTGCCGGCGTCGGTGGCTGAGGAATCGACGGCCGTCACCGTGTGCGGCGCGGAGTCCTTGTTGACCCAGGTCACGGTGGTGCCCGCCTTCACCGTCAGTGTCTGCGGGCTGAACGTGTAGTCCTGGATGGTCACGGTGGCGCCCGAGGCGCCGCCCCCGCCGGCGGGCGCGGGCGTGCTCTTGCCGGACCCGCCGCCGTACCCGTAGGCGGCGCCGCCACACCCGGCGAGCGCCACGGCGATGATGATGCCGACGACGATCGCGGGCACCCTTCCTGTACTTCCACGGAGTCTCATGGTTCCTCCTCCGGTCGAGACGCGATTGACGTTCACCAGCGAAGACGTCCACGGGACGCCGTTTCTTCCCGGAGGGTCGACGAGACGGGGCCGGGGCCCCCTACGGACCCGGCCCCGTCGTCAAGCTCCGGACTCTGCCTCGCCTCAGTGCACGACGCGGATGCGCGGGATGAAGCCGGCCGCCGGCGTCAGGTACCAGTCGTCCAGCTTGACCGTCCACCGCACGCCGCACGCCGCCGGCTCGTCGTCCACGTCCAGCTGGTCGGCGTCGGCCAGGAGCCACCCGTACACGTCGAACGCCGACGGGGGCCGGACCTGCTCGAACACCTTCTTCATCCCCGCTCACCTCCCGTCGTCGCGGCGCCGCACGGGCGGTCGCCGTCCTGGGAGGAAGATGCTCGCCGGGCCTTGGGAGAGCCTTGGCGTTTCCTGAGGATCAGCTGTGCGTTCATCGCGAGAGCTCCGCCGGGCGCGCGGCGCCGTGTGAAAGACTGGGAGCCGCATGACCTGCTCACACCCGATCCCGCGCAGCGCACCAGCGGCACGCGGCGCCCCGCCGCCGGCCACCTCACCCGGCCTGCCGGCCGCGAGCCGGCGGGACGCCTCGTGCTGATCTCCGTCCTCGGCTGGGTCGTCTGCTTCGCCGTCGGCGTCACGCTCCAGCGCCGCCTCCGCGACCCGCACGCCGCCTCGCACCTCATCTTCACGCTGGTGCTGTGGGTCATGTCGCCGCTCGTGGTGGTCTACGCGTACACGACCGTGGTGATCCGCCTCGAGCTGGTGGCGGCCTTCGGCTGCCTCGTGGCCGCCACCTGGATCACGCTCGCCGTCGGGATGCTGTGGGGACGCCTCGCCGGACGCGGCTCGCGCGAGGCGGGCGTCATGGCGTTCGCCACGGCGATGGGCAACTGCGGCACGCTCGGGTTCCCGCTCACGACGCTCGCGTTCGGCGGCCAGGGGCTGGCCCTGGCCGTCATCTACGCCGAGTTCCAGTACCTCATCCCGACCGACGGCGTGATGCTCGGGCTCGGCC
>CAIXSE010000382.1 GCA_903921965.1 uncultured Thermoleophilia bacterium
CGCGGCCGCGAGTACAGCCCGTCCTTCCAGCCGCGGTAGACGTAGAGGCTGGTGTGGACGGCGGCGAAGCTGAACACCACGGTGATCAGCAGCACGTAGGCGATCCAGAAGAACCAGATCTGCCACGACGACGACGGGCTGTGCGGGTTCACGTGCGAGCGGAAGTCGACGAAGTTCTGATTGGCGCCGGGGTGGCACTTGGCGCAGGTCTTGACCACGTTCTGCCTGGAGACCGAGCTCGCGGGTTCGCTCGCCGGCAGGATGCGGTGGCTCCCGTGGCACTGGCTGCACACGGCCGTGTCGGGGTTGCCCAGCAGGTACGCCTTGCCGTGGTAGCTGTTGAGGTACGTGGACTTGGCGTCCTCGTGGCAGTGGCCGCACATCTCCATCTGCTGCTTGCGGAACGCCGCGGTGCCCGGCGGCACGATCGCGTGGGCGTCGTGGCAGTCGGCACACAGCGGGGCGTCGGTCTTGAGATTGGTCTTCGTGAGCGCCCCGTGGAACGAGCCGTCGTACATGAGGCCTTCTTGGGCGTGGCAGTCGGTGCACGCCTCGTACTTTGCGGTGTGCAGCCAGCCCTCGGTCACGCTCTCGGGGTGGATGCCCGCGTTGAAGCCGATGTGGCAGCTGATGCAGGCGAGCTTGCCGTGCCTCGAGTTCGCCTGGATGTCGGGGTTGACGTAGATGCTCTTCTGGTGGCCGCCGACGTCGATGGTGGCGGGCACGCGCTTGCCGTCGACCTCGATGGTGCCGTCGAGGGGCACCTGCCCGTGGCACTCGAGGCAGGCATCGTTGTTGTTGTCGGTGAGGGCGGTGCCGCCTTGCTGGCTGCTGGGGCTGAGCGACGTGGCGCTGGAGGCCGTCGCCACGCCCGCGAGGATGAGGCACGCGGCCAGGACGGCCAGGCCGAGCAGCGTCGCGACGGTCCGGCGGGCGGTCACAGGGACACCACCACGCCGTTCTCCTCGTGGCACTTCTCACACATGCCCTGGGGGTGGCAGACGAGACACGCGCTGGGCCCCTTCTTGGCGATCGGGCCGTGGTCCTGCAGCCAGGTCGCCGGGTGGTTCACCTGGTGGCACTGGGCGCAGTACTGCTTGTCGTGACAGGCCTCGCAGCTGGCCGGATCGGCCAGGGCGTCCGTCTCGTGCGTGTAGCGCCAGCTGCCGCTGTAGTGGCTCTTGGGGGCCGACTCGTGGCACTTGTCGCAGAAACTCTTCTTGTCGTGGTGGCAGCGCAGGCACTCGGCCTCGTTCAGCCGCGCCTCTTTGCCGTGGTCGGTCGCGAAGTCGGGTGCGTGCGCGTCGGCCGGCGGCGGGGTGATGTGACAGAACGTGCACTTGTCGGGCGCGCCCTGCTCGTTGTGGCACATGCTGCAGGTGAGCATGCGCACGCCCTCGGGCTGGCCGGGCTTCTTGTGCGACACGGTGTCGTGGCAGTCGGCGCACACGAGGCCGCGCAGCTTGAGGTGAAGCGCGTGGTTCATGCGCACGGAGTCGTTCTCGTTGGGGATCTTCGAGAGCGGGTGGCACTTCAGGCAGTTGGCGTTGGTCGGCAGCTGCCCGCGGTCGTTGCCCTGCTTCATGCCCAGGTAGTCGGCCCACACGTTGCGCGCCTCGCGGAAGCGCCAGCGCGCCTCGGCCACCGCCCCCGGAGGGATGTGGCACTGGGTGCAGGTGACGTCGTTGTGCGACGACTGCGCCCACGTCTTCTCGGCGGGCTTCATGGCCTTGCAGGAGGTGCAGTACGAGACGGTGTCCTGTGCGGCGACCGGCAGGACGAGGAGGGCGAGGATCACGACGATGATGCCGATGACGACGACCCAGCTGAACCATGCCCGGCGGTACCACGGCCGCTGCACAGGCTGGTGCCGATGTTCTTTTTCAGCCAAGAAGAGAGGCTCCCACGTGCTCCATCCTCACGATTCCCCCCCGTGACGGCCATCCCCAATGTCCAGGCCGCCCCGGTTGTGGCGGGCATTGTACCACCCCGCACAAAGGCCTGCCACACGCACGCCGCATACGGCGGCGGGTATCGGCGGAGATACTGCGGCAGGTATCCGCCGGGGCGGCGTCCCTGGAGCGGCCGGCGAGTGCGCGGGCGGCTCAGCGGAACGGCAGCCCGAGCTCGGCCCAGCGCGCGTCGACGCGGCGCCGGACCTCGGGGTCCATGACCAACTCGTCCGGCCACTCGCGGCCGTGGCCCTCGTCGGGCCACGTCTTCGTGGCGTCGATGCCCATCTTGGCGCCGTAGCGTGCGAAGGGGCTCGAGTGGTCGAGCACGTCGAGGGGACCGCGCGAGATGACGCAGTCGCGCTCGGGGTCGACGTTGTTGAACACCCGCCAGGTGACCTCGCTGTAGTCGTGCACGTCGACGTGCTCGTCCACGACCACCACGAACTTGGTGAACATCATCTGCCCCATGCCCCACACCGCGTTCATGATCTTGCGCGCGTGCCCCGGGTACTCCTTGCGGATGCTGATGATGGCGCAGTCGTGGAAGACGCCCTCGATGGGCAGGTCCATGTCGACGATCTCGGGCTGGACCAGCTGCAGGAGCGGCAGGAAGAGGCGTTCGGTGGCCTTGCCGAGGTAGGCGTCCTCCATCGGCGGCTTGCCGACG
>CAIXSE010000383.1 GCA_903921965.1 uncultured Thermoleophilia bacterium
CGGGAGCGCGGGCAGGCGCTGCTGTGGGTGGCCGACGACGGGCCGGGCATCCCGGCGGAGGACCGCGGGCGCGTGTTCGAGCGCTTCTACCGCGCCCGCCGCACCGCCGATGCACCCGGAAGCGGGCTGGGGCTCGCCATCGTCCGCGCCACCGTGGAGGCCTGCGGCGGCACGGCCACCCTGGCCGAGGCGGAGTCCGGCACGCGCATCGAGCTCCGTCTGCCGCTCGCTCCGCCCTGACGCGCGGCGTCGCCGGTGAAGACCGGTGATCGCTTGTCATCCGCGCCTCTTCTGCCGACAACGATAGGCGATGAGGACCATCGGACGACCCAGCTCCCGCGCTTCGCGATGACCGGGGAGACGCCACACGGCGCGCCGGACGCGTTCTTCCGGCTCGCGTTCGAGAACTCCGCCATCGGGATGTGCCTCGTGGCCCCGGACGGGCGCCTCCTCGAGGTCAACCAGGCCTTGTGTGAGATCCTCGGACGCCCGGCGGCGGACCTCCTCGCCCGCACGTGGCAGGAGCTGACCCACCCCGACGACCTCGGCGCCGACCTCGGCCTGGTCGGCGAGATGCTCCGCGACGCGCGCCAGACCTACCGGCTGACGAAGCGCTACCTGCGCCCGGACGGCCGGGTCGTCTGGGCGGAGCTCTCGGTCTCCTGCGTGCGTGCAGAGGACCGTACGGTCGAGGTGTTCATCTCGCAGATCGTCGACGTCACCGCCCAGGTGGACGCGCTCCGAACCGCAAGGGAGAGCGAGGCGCGTCTTCGCGCCGTCACCGACACCGCCCCCGACGGCATCGTCACCGCCGACCTCGAGGGGACCATCACCGGGTGGAACGCAGGGGCGCAGGCGCTGTTCGGCTACGCCGAGGACGAGGTCCTCGGCCGGCCGGTGAGCATGCTGATGCCGGAGCGGTACCGGGCGGACCACCCCGCGAACATGCGCCGCGTGCGCGACACCGGCGAGCGGCGCGTGGTCGGTCGCGTGGTGGAGCTGGAGGCCGTGCGCCGCGACCGCAGCGAGTTCCCCATCGAGCTGTCGATGGCCGAGTGGGAGGTGGCGGGGCAGCGCTTCGTGACGACCTTCATCCGCGACATCTCCGACCGGCGCGCGGCCGCCGAGGCCCTCGCCGCGTCGGAGGCGGAGTACCGCCTGCTGGCGGAGAACGCCTCCGACGTGGTGTTCCGCAGCGACAACGAGGGCGTCGCACGCTGGCTGTCGCCGTCGGTGACGGCTCTCGTGGGCTGGACGCCGGAAGAGATGACCGGGCGCCCGTTCGTCGAGTTCGTGCACCCGGACGACGTGGCCACGCTCCGCGCCGGCCAGGCACAGGTGTTCGCCGGCCGGGCCGCCCACTGCGACGTGCGCGTGCGCACGTCCGCGGGCGGTTGCCGCTGGATGTCCATCACGCTGCGCCCGGTCTTCGGCGAGCACGGAGAAGCGGTCGCGTGCGCCGGCGGCTGGCGCGACATCCAGGCCGAGGTCGAGGCACGCGAGGCGCTCGCCGCCAGCGAGCGCCGCTTCCGCACGGTGGCCGACTACACCGCCGACTGGGAGTGGTGGCTGGCGCCGGGGGGCGACCTCCTGTACATGTCGCCGTCCTGCGAGCGGCTCACCGGCTACAGCGCCGAGGAGTTCCTCGCCGACCCGTCCCTGCTGACGCGCATCACGCACGGGGACGACCGTGAGGCCATGCGCGAGCACTACGAGCACAACGACCCGCCCGGCCTGGCCCCGCGCTCGCACAGCCTCCAGTTCCGCATCGTGCGGCGTGACGGCGAGCTTCGCTGGATCGGGCACAACTGCGCGCGCGTGCTGCTGCCCGACGGCACCGACCTGGGCGTGCGTGCGAGCAACCACGACATCACCGACCAGGTGCTGGCCGCCCAGCAGGTACGGCGGCTCAACGCCGAGCTCGAGCGGCGCGTGGACGAGCGCACGGCGCAGCTCACCGCCGCCAACGAGGAACTCCAGGCGTTCGCGTACTCCATCTCGCACGACCTGCGCGCCCCGCTGCGGGCCGTCGACGGCTTCAGCCAGCTGATCGCCGACGACTACGGCGCGCTCATGGAGCAGGACGGCCGCGAC
The DNA here is from genome assembly GCA_903921965.1 of uncultured Thermoleophilia bacterium. The sequence continues at coordinate 2,095 of CAIXSE010000383.1, forward strand.
GACCTGCAGCGC
>CAIXSE010000384.1 GCA_903921965.1 uncultured Thermoleophilia bacterium
CTGGCGCAGGCCGCGCGCAGCAGCGTGCCGAGGCCGAGGTCGGTGGTCGCGTGCACCAGCGCCGTGGTGGAGAGCGACGCGCCCGTCGCCTTGATCGCGGCGATCCACGCCAGCAGCAGGATCGCGTAGGGGCGCGCGGCGGCCGTGCGTGCTGCTGTCCCCGCCGCCGGACCGCCGAGTGCGGCCGCGCCGCTGCCGCGCACGTCCGGCGCGCTGGAGGCTCCGCCCTGCATGGCGCCGTGCCGCCGGGGCCCGTTCAGCCGCCGCCGCCGCCCGGCTCGGCGGCCGGTGCGTCCGCGGGCCCGGGCTCGCCGCGCTCTCGCGCGTGACCTGTGGGCGCCGTGCGCTCGCGCACGGCCGACCCCGTCGCCGTGCGGCACACCGCGTCGAGCGTCTCCACGGCGCGCTTCGCGTGCGCCACGGCCTCGACCACCGTGCGCGGCCCTGTGACGATGTCGCCGGCCGCGAACACCCGCGGCCGCGAGGTGCGGCCGTCGTCGTCGGCCTCCAGCAGCCCGCTCTGCGTCATCTTCAGGCCTACGTCGGGGACGTCCGCCGCCGGCCCCTGCCCCACGGCGATGATGACGGAGTCGGCCGGCACGTCGCCCGACGTCGTGAAGTCGTCCTCGAACGTCACGCTGCCGTCCTCACCCTCGACGCGCTGCACTCCGACCCACTTCACCGAGTGGTCGGTGATGCGGATGGTCTTGCTGTAGTGCAGGAACCTGACCCCGTCGATGAGCGCCAGCTCCACCTCGTCCTGGTAGGCGGCCACCTCGTCGGGTCCCATGAAGTTCAGGATCGTGACGTCGGTGCTGCCCCTGCGCACCGCCGTGCGGGCGGCGTCCACGGCGACGTTCCCGGCGCCGACCACCGCCACGCGCTCGCCCAGCGAGTACGAGCCGGGCGAGCGCAGGTAGTCAACGGCGAACGCCACGTGGCCCAGCGTCTCACCGAGCAGGCCGAGGCGCTGCGGGCGCGGCGCCCCGCCGGCCACGAACACCGCGTCGTACCCGTCGTTGAACAGGTCCTCACCCGAGAGGTAGGTACCGATGCGCGTGTTGGGCCGGAACTTGACACCCAGGGCGTCGAGCAGCCGACGGTAGTGGTCGAGCTTGGCGTGGTGCAGGCGGAACTCGGGGATGCCGTAGCGCAGGGCGCCCCCGATGGCGTCCATGACGTCGAACAGCGTGACGCCGTAGCCCTTGCCGGCGAGCATGACGCTCGCGGTGATGCCGGCCGGACCGGCGCCGACGACGGCCACGCGCCTGCCGTTCGGCGGCGCCGGCTCGGGCGCGTACGTCTCGAGGTAGAACTGCGAGGTGTACTCCTCGACACGGTAGAACTGCACCGGCGTGCCCTTCTTGTTCAGCACGCAGTGGCCGTAGCAGTTCCTCTCGTGCGGGCAGACGACCGAGCACACCGCCGAGAGCGGGTTGTTGCCGAACAACAGGGCGCCGGCGTCGCGCAGCTCCCCGTCCAGGAAGGCCTGCATGACCTCGGGCACCGGCGTCGCCACCGGGCACGCCCGGCTGCAGTGCGGTACCTTGCACTTGAGGCAGCGCTCGGCCTCTTCCTTGATGCTGGACACCCTCGCCTCCCTTGGCCCGTCCCGCCACGACGGTGGTGGTGGGACGGGATTCTACGCCTCGTGCGGCCCGCCGGTGCAGCCGGGCCGTCGGAGCGCCGGGCGCGGCCCGCCTCCGCTCAGCCCGTCGTCTTGCGAGCCGCGCGCCTCAGCTCCCGTGGCGAGCGCAGGGTGAGGAGCACCGCCGACGGCTCGAAGCCGGAGTGCGCGAGGCAGTCGCGGCAGCCCGGGTCGCCCGCCGCGTGGCCGTACCGCGACCAGTCGGTGGTCGCGAGCAGCTCGCGGTACGTCCGGCAGTGGCCCTCGGAGCGCTGGTAGCAGGGGCGCTGCCAGCCGAGCACGGAGTAGCAGGGGATCGCCCACGGCGTGCAGTCGAGGTCGGCGAGCCCGGCGAGGAAGTCGAGGTAGAGCGGCGTGTGGTTGAAGCGCCAGGCCTGGGTCTCGCGCCCGGCCAGCACGGCGCGGCACACCTCCCTGGAGGCGGCGGCGGTGAGGTAGTGTCTCTCGCCGCCGCCGTTCTGCTGCGCGTAGCCCGGGGCGAGCATCATCGCGTCCACGCGCAGGTCGTCGTTGAGGTAGTCGAGGACCGCGTGGACCGAGCCCGGCGAGTCGGCGGCGTAGAGCGTGGTGTTGGTCATCACGCCGAACCCGGCGCGCTGTGCCGCGCGCACGCCGCGCACGGCCCGGTCGAA
>CAIXSE010000385.1 GCA_903921965.1 uncultured Thermoleophilia bacterium
CCACGTCTACGCCTGCCACATCCCGCCGGAGGAGCTGCTCAGGCTGCAGAGCGAGGGCACCGCCAGCGGCGAGGGCGCGCGGCGCGTCGCCGACATGCAGGCGCGCGAGGCCGAGGAGATGGCGGCGGGGGAAGAGGCGCTGGGGCAGAACTGACGTCCGGGACCGACCCGGCGGCGGTCCCGGCGCGAACGCCCCGTTCTCCTTCGGCGAGCGCGGACGCCCGTCACAACGGACGGCACCGTGCGCCGGCGCCTCCCTGCAGCGTCGCCGGCGTCGATGTAGTCGGCTGTATACTTCTGTTCCGTGACGACCGCCGGGGCCCCTTCGTCCTCTCCTGCGAGCGCGGCGCCGCCCACGCAGGTCCTGCGCTCCGGCGGCGTGGTGGGTGAGCGCGCGCACGGCGCCGGGTGGAGGAGACGTGCGCCGTCGCCCACACGCCGGCCTGGACCGTGGCCGGGGCGAAGGAGGACGTCACGACGGCGTCCCGGGTGTGAGGAGTGGTCCGATGTGCCGCCGGGGCTGCGGTGGTATGGGAGGAAGGAGACGGGCATGGGCAGACCGTTCAGGGGCGTCATCGACGTCGACGTCCGGGATTCAGAACCAGACTGGGGACCGTTCGAGCCGCCACGGGCGCCGGACGGCGCCCCCAACGTCGTGTACATCGTGCTCGACGACGTCGGCTTCTCGGCGATGTCGTGCTACGGCGGGCCCATAGAGACGCCGAACATCGACCGCATCGCCGCCGAGGGTGTGCGCTACACGCAGTGGCACACGACGGCGCTGTGCTCGCCGACGCGCGCCTGCCTGCTGACCGGGCGCAACCACACGCGCAACAGCATGGCCTGCATCACGGAGGCGTGCATCGGGTTCCCCAACGGCAGCGGCACGATCCCGCCGGAGAACGGCATGCTCCCCGAGATCCTCGGCGAGATCGGCTGGAACACGTACATGGTCGGCAAGTGGCACCTCTGCCCGACCGACGAGATGAACCTGGCGGCGCCGCGGCGCAACTGGCCGAGCGGCCGCGGCTTCGAGCGCTGGTACGGGTTCCTGGGCGCCGAGACCAACCAGTGGTACCCCGACCTGTACTACGACAACCACCAGGTCGACCAGCCGAAGCTGCCGGAGGAGGGCTACCACCTCACCGACGACATCACCGACAAGGCGCTGGAGTTCATCCGGGACGCCAAGGCGATCGCGCCGGAGAAGCCCTTCTTCCTCTATTACGCGCCGGGCGCCTGCCACGCGCCGCACCACGCGCCCAAGGAGTGGATCGAGAGGTACCGGGGACGCTTCGACGCGGGGTATGAGGCGATGCGCGCGGAGACCCTCGTCCGCCAGAAGGAGATGGGGCTCGTCCCGCCCGACACCGAGCTGCCGCCCGTCAACCCGATCGGCACCTCGGCCACCCGCAAGGGTCCCGAGGGCCAGCCGTTCCCGCAGGCGGACGACACGCTGCCGTGGGACACGCTGCCCGACGGCGAGAAGCGGCTCTTCGCGCGCATGGCCGAGGTCTATGCCGGCTTCCTCTCGCACGCCGACCACCACATCGGGAGGCTGCTGGACTACCTGGAGCAGGCCGGGCTGCGCGAGAACACCGTGGTGGTCGTGGTCTCCGACAACGGCGCGAGCCCCGAGGGCGGCCCCGTCGGGTCGTTCAACGAGTGTCTGTTCATCAACGGTATCCCCGACGACCTGGAGGCCAACCTGGCGATGCTCGACGAGCTGGGCGGGCCGAAGACGTACAACCACTACCCCAACGGGTGGGCGATGGCCTTCAACACGCCGTTCAAGATGTGGAAGGGCTACGAGTTCAACGGCGGCACCGCCGACCCGTGCATCATCTCGTGGCCGGCCGGGATGAAGGCCAGGGGCGAGGTCCGCGAGCAGTACCACCACGCCGTGGACATCGTCCCCACGCTCCTCGACTGCCTCGGCGTGCAGGCTCCGGAGACCATCAAGGGTCACACGCAGAGCGAGCTTGACGGCGTCAGCATGCGCTCCAGCTTCGACGACGCGGCGGCCGAGGGTGCACGGAAGACGCAGTTCTACTCGATGCTGGGCACGCGGTCCATCTGGCACGAAGGCTGGAAGGCCGTCACCACCCACCCGCGGCTCGGCGGCTGGGGCGACTACACGCTGGACGACTGGGAGCTGTACCACACCGACGTGGACCGCGCGGAGATCCACGACCTGGCGGCGGAGCAGCCGCAGAAGCTGCAGGAGATGATCCACCTGTGGTTCGCCGAGGCCGGCCGCAACGACGCCTTCCCCCTCGACGACCGCACCGTGCTCGAGATCGCGCTCACCGAGCGCCCGCAGCTCTCGGGGCCGCGCGAGGAGTACGTCTACTACCCCGGCGGCGCCGACGTCTCCGAGGAGCAGGCCGTCAACGTCCGCAACCGCTCGTTCACCATCGGCGCGCTCGTGGACATCCCGGTCCCCGGCGCGGAAGGCGTGCTGTTCGCGCACGGCGCGCGCTTCGGCGGGCACGCCCTGTACATCAAGGAGCGTCGCCTGCATTACGTGAACAGCTTCGTCGGGATGGTGGAGCAGAAGATCGACGCGACGGAGGATGTGCCGGTCGGCGAGAACGTGATCCTCGCGGCGTCGTTCGAGAAGGACGGCGAGGTCGCGCCGGGCGTCGCCACCGGCGTCCTCTCCCTCTTCTACGGTGAGAGGAAAGTGGGCGAGGGCCGCATCAAGACCCAGCCCGGGAAGTTCGGGCTCGGCGGGGAGGGGCTGTGCGTCGGGCGCGACACGGGCGCGCCGGTCACCGACGACTACCCCGGTGAGCACCCGTACGGCTTCACCGGCGGCACCATCAGGCAGGTGAGAGTGAACGTCAGCGGCCAGCCCTACCTCAACCTCGAGCGCGAAGCGGTGGCGATGCTGATGCGGGAGTGACCGCGGCGGAGCGGGCGGGGCGGGGCCGGGGACGGCCGAGTCGCGGGCCGGGCGGAGGCCGGTACGGCGCGCCGTCGAGGCGAGACGTCCGCGGGCGCCCCGGCCGCGCGCCCGGG
>CAIXSE010000386.1 GCA_903921965.1 uncultured Thermoleophilia bacterium
CCCGTCGCTCGCGGCGAGGTAGGGCGCCAGCACCGACGTGTCCGCGATCACCGCCGAGTACAGGTACGGCGTCGCGCACGTGGTGAAGTCGAACGGGGCGCCGCTGTCGTACGTGCCCGAGAGGATCGAGTGCCGCAGGTCGGCCAGCTTCGTGCGCTGCTCGTCCTTCAGCGACAGGTCGAGAGCGGCGAACGCCGACGCGTAGAGGTAGTTGTCCTCGCCGTCGAGCTCGCCGTACTCGGCGGAGAGGTCGAGCACCTCGTTCCTCACCACGGCGAGCCTGGCGGCATCGGGCGTCCCGACGAGGAGCGTGCGCAGGACGGTGGCGATGTCGGTGCGCGCCTGGACGATGCTCTGGGTGCCCGCGTACAGGTTGTCGCGCTGCTGGTCGACGAGGTCGTTGACGAGCTTCGCCTGGTCGGCGGTCACGTAACCCTTGGTCGGGTCGCACAGGGCCGACCCGGCAGTCGCCGTCAGCTGCTCGTCGATGGAGTAGCCGGGGACGCCGACCGCCGGGGCGTCCTTCATGTAGAAGCTGCCGTAGTACGTGCCGTGGCGCTCGGGGCAGAAGTACACGTCGGCGTCGAGGCCGCCGGCGTACCAGCTGAAGATGTCGCCGGCGTAACTCATGAAGGCGACGCCCATGCCCTTCGGCAGGGCCTTGAGCCGCGCCTGGACGACGGGATCCGTCTCGTCGACCGCCGGCCAGTCGGCCCAGCCCTTGCCGACCATGGCATCGAGGTACGCGCGCTGGGCCGCAGAGAACGAGCGGATGACGTCGGCGTAGGCGACGGCCCGCTCGTAGCTCATCTGGCCGTCGATCAGGTAGAGGTCGCGGGAGGCGGCGACCACCGCGGTCTCCGACAGGCCGTCCGTGCCCGCCGGAGCGTCGCCGTCCACGAGACGGCGGAAGGCCTGCATCAGGGGGTAGCGGTCGTAGGCGTACTGGTCGGTCTCGGCGGCCTGGGTCACGGCGAGGGCGCCCAGCTCCGCCGTCTGCGTCGCGTCGAGAGTGCGGATCACGTTGCACGCCGCGCGCGTGAGGAAGCTGGTGTTGTGACCCATGTCCGACGGGTCGTTGTCGCGAAGGTACTGGAAGCCGAAGTAGTCGGCGACCTTGCCGGGCGGGTAGAAGGACTGTGCGTTCAGGTTGCCGGTGAGGAGACCCAGCCCGGCGAAGGCGATCGTCGTGGACTGGGCCCGGTCCGAGATGGCCTGGGACAGGGTCTGGCCGGTCGCTCCCGCCGCCGCCGGCAGGGCGGCCGCACACGCGAGCAGGACCACCAGCGGCGTGACGACCCTCATGAGACGACTGCACCTGCGCATCGCTACCTCCCCAACCCTGCCGGCTGTGTACGGGACCGCACCACGCGCACGGCACGGTGCGCCGGGGCCCGGTCACTGAAGGTAACGGCGCCAAACTGCCGGCCCTGAAGGGAAGCGCCGAAATCTGGCGGTTGCAGTGCTGCAACCACACAGTTCGGCCGGGGCGGGAGGACGCAGCGCGCTCCCGCCCCGGCCGCACCGGCCCGGTCAGCGCGTCAGGTTCAGCCTCGCGTGCACCCACCCGGAGTACGAGCTGACGAGGTCGGGGAGACCGTCGTCGTCCAGGTCGCCGGCGAAGACGCCGGGGTACTTGAGGTCCTTGAGCGTGATCCGCTTCGTCTTCAGGAACCCGCCGCTCCCGTCGCAGCGCACGACCATGATGGCGCGCCGCCTCGCGGCGGCGACGTCCGTCTTGCCGTCGCCGTCGAGATCGCCGAGCGCGATGCTGAAGTACTCGTCGGCGTACGACGCGGGGTGGAAGCTCCACACCGACGACTTCCCGGCCACACGGAAGGTGCCGTCGCCGTTCCCCAGCAGGATCCCGAGGTCGGTGTCGCCCTCGAGCACCATGTCGACGACGAGGTCGGGCACGTCGTCGCCGTTCATGTCGCCGACCTCGATGTCGGCCGGCTCGAGGCCGCGGCCGACGTTGTACGTCGTCATGGCGCCGAAGCCGCCCTTGCCGTCGCCGAGCAGCACGCCGGCGCCGTACTCCTCCTCGAACTCGTTCACGTACACCACCAGGTCGAGGCGGCCGTCGCCGTCGAGGTCGACCAGCGTGGGGCCGAACGACTCGTACGGCGTCGCGATCGCGGCCGGCGCGCCGAAGGTGCCGTCGCCGGCGCCGAGCTGCAGGCTCAGCCCGCGGCTGTGGCCGCCGGAGAAGCTCTCGACGACGTCGGCCTTGCCGTCGCCGTTCACGTCGCCGGCGTCGAGCGACGCCGTGCCGGTGGTCGCCTGGGAGGCGACGGCGCTGCCGAAGCCGCCCGACGGCAGGCCGGGCAGCACCCGGATCTGTCCGTCCGACGCCGCGACGAGGTCACCGACGCCGTCGCCGGTGACGTCGCGCAGCACGACGTCCTGCACCGCCCTGCCGCTGAGGAGGGACGCCGGAGGCCCGAAGCGGCCCTTGCCGGTGGCCGCGCCGACGGAGACGCCGGCGTCGCCGCAGGCGAGGACGTCGAGCACGCCGTCGCCGGTGACGTCCACCAGCGCGACCATCTCGTTCGCCCCGATGTCGCTCGAGACCGGCGCGGCGAAGCGGAAGGGCGCCGCGGACCTCGCCGCGGCTCCGTTCGCCCGGTCGCACCTGGCGAGCACGGCCGCGGGAGCCAGGGCGATCGCGACCAGCGCGACAGAGAGCGCCAGCACACCACGCATGCACCGCGGACCCATCGAACCCCGCCTGTCCATGCTCACCATCCCCCACCCGTCGTCGCGATGATGGTCCCGCCGCCGGGCGCAGCGGAGGCGCCGGCCGCAGCCGGCGGCGCGCGGGCATCCGGGAGCAGAGACTGCGTCTCGCCCGCATGGTAGTGCCGACCGCCGCGGTCCCGCAACGTTGACCGCGACTGGCGGCGGGGCGGCGGGCGGCGCTCCCGGCCGCCCGCCGCCTCAGGCCGTCTTACGGGACGTTGACGAGGATCTGGACGCTGTTCTGCGCCCTCATCACACCGGCCGCGTCGTAGTAGTAGACCGAGAGCGCCCACTGCCCGGAGCCGAGGGTCCAGGTGCACTCGAGGGAGTACGTGGCCTTGCCGGCCTGGGCCGGGACGACGGTGGTGCTCACCGCCATCGTGGTACCGCCCTTGGGCGTCGCCCAGACCCGGAACGAGCCCACGGTCACGGTCGGCGACACGCTCCACGAGACGGTCTTCTTCTCGCCCTTCAGCCAGGTGACGCCGCTCACCGGAGCCGTCACCGTGATCGCGGGGTTCCTCTCGAAGGAGGCGGCGATGGTGTGGTCGGCCGCGATCCCCGTGAACGTGTAGCTCGTCACCGGCCCCTGGGACACGCCGTCCACGAGGACGTCGACCGCGTGGTAGCCCGCGGACGGTGCGATGGTGAAGACCTGCGACCCCCCCGGCAGCAGCGTGACGACGCCCACCGGCGAGATGCTGCCGCCGGAGGTCGACGTGGCGGTGATCGTGAAGGCGACGGCCGCCGTGATGACCGGCTTCACGGAGTTCTGCGCCTTGAAGGCGCCGGCGCCGTCGTAGTAGTAGACCGAGAGCTTCCAGTCGCCGGCCGGCAGGTTCCAGGTGCACTCGAGACTGTAGGCGGTCTGGTTCGCGACGACCGGCACCACGGTGGTGCTGACCGCCCGCGTGGTGCCGCCGGCCGCCGGGGTCGCCCAGACGCGGAAGGAGCCGACCTTGACGGTCGGCGAGAGGGTCCAGGAGACCACCCTCTTCCCTCCGAGCGCCCACAGGCCGGTCGCCGGATTGGTGACGGTGATCGCCGGGTTCCTCTCGAAGGACGCGGCGATCGTGTGGCTCACGGTGACGTTGCTGAACGTGTACCCGGTGACGGCGCCGACGGAGACGCCGTCCACCAGCACGTCCTTGACGTGGTAGCCGCTGAGCGGCGTGATCGTGTACACCTGAGAGCCGCCCGGGTCGAGCGGCGTGACGCCGGACGGCGAGATGGTGCCGCCGCTCCCCGCCGACGCGGTGATGGAGAGTCCCAGGAAGGCGCTGATGACGGGCTTCACCGAGTTCTGCGCCTTGAAGGCGCCGGCGGCGTCGTAGTAGAAGACCGAGAGGTACCAGTCACCGGCCGGCAGGGTCCAGGTGCACTCGAGGTCGTACGGACCCGTGCCTCCCGTGACCGGCACCACGGTGGTGCTCACGGCCCGCGTGGTGCCGCCGGCCTTCGGCGTCGCCCAGACGCGGAACGAGCCGACGGTGGGCGCCGTGGACAGCGTCCACGTGACGGTCTTCTTACGGCCGATCTCCCACGGGCCCGTGGCCGGGGCGGTGATGGAGACGGCCGGGTTCCTCTCGAACGAGGCGGCGATGGTGTGGTCCTCCGTCACGTCCTTGAACTCGTAGGTCCCGACGGCCCCGACGGAGGCGCCGTCGACCAGGACGTTCTTCACGTGGTAGCCGGAGTTCGCGGCGATCGTGAAGAGCTTGGAGCCGCCGGCCGGCACGAGCTGCGGCGTCGACGGCGTGATCGTGCCGCCGAGGCCGGCGCTGGGCGTGAGCGTGTACGTCACGGGTTCGGTGACGACCTTGAGGAGGTCGAGCCGGCCGCCGGTCACGCACTTGCCGGCGAGCGCCGGCAGCGGGTCGGTCGACGCCAGGATGCGGGCGACGCGCTCGCTCAACGTGTCGGACGGGAAGGCCGCCGCCGCCAGGGCCACCGCGCCGCTCACGTGCGGCGTGGCCATGGAGGTGCCGCTCCACGACGCGTACGCGTCGCCGGGGAGGGTGCTCAGGATCCCCGAGCCCGGCGCGCCGAGGTCGACGCTGGTCAGGCCGAAGTTGGAGAAGTCCGAGAGGCCGTCGCTGGAGTCGGTCGACGCCACGGCGATGAGGTTGGACGAGGTGTACGCGGCCGGATAGAAGGGGTTCACGTCGTTGTCGTTGCCGTAGTTGTTGCCGGCGGCGGCACAGAAGACGATGCCGGCGTCCCCCGCGGTGTCGATCGCGTCCTTGAGCAGCTGGTCGAAGCCGCCGCCGCCCCACGAGGCGTTGATGGCGACGACGTTGACGCCGTGGTCGAGCTTCTCGTGCACGACGTAGTTGATGCACGTGATGGCGTCTGCGTCGGAGCCGGACCCGCTCGCGGAGAGGAACTTGAGGGCCATGATCTGCGTGTTCCACGAGACGCCGGTGACGCCGATGCCGTTGTCGCCCACCGCGGCCACGGTGCCCGAGGTGTGGGTGCCGTGGCCGTGGTCGTCGTAGGGGTCGGAGTCCTTATTCGCGGCGTCGATGCCGTAGATGTCGTCGACGTAGCCGTTGCCGTCGTCGTCGATCTTGTTGTTCGGGATCTCGCCCGGGTTGTGCCACATGTTCGCGGCGAGGTCCTCGTGTGTGTAGTCGACGCCGGTGTCGATGTCGGCCACGACCGTGCCGGAGCTGCCGGTGGTCCAGCCCCAGGCCTCGGGGGCGCTGATGTCGGCGCCGGGGGTACCGCCGCCCTGGCCGGTGTTCTCGAGGCCCCACTGCTCGGCGAAGCGCGGGTCGTCGGGGTAGACCGAGCCGGTCGTCGAGCGCACGTAGTTCGGCGAGGCGGAGATGACGTCCGGATCCTGGGCGGCTGAGGCGGCGAGCTTCACCGGCGATCCGTCCGGGACGGTGAGCAGGACGATGCGCTCACCACCGGGCAGGAGGCTGGCGGCGCTCACGGGCGTCACCTGCGAGGCGCCCAGCGAGGCCGCGAGGTCGTCGACCGACTGGGCGGACGTGCCGGCGCGCAGGTGCACGAGCACCTGGCCGGGGACGGCGGCGGGGGCGCCGGGCGAGGGGTCGAGGGCGACGGGCCCGCGATCGGGCCGCGCGCCGGCGGGCACTGCCCCGGCCAGCGCCAGGAGCGCCAGCAGGGCCACCGCGAGCAGGCACGCGGTGGTGCTCGCGACGGGACGCCGGGCGGTCGAGGTTCGTGACATGGTATGCCTCCTGCTTACGTGGGCCGTGCTGCCCGGATCAGCCGCGACGAGAGCCGCGGCCGGCTGTTCCCGATATCGTGGTGGCCCCACCCGGAGCCGGGGCCGGCCCCTTCGCTGCATCGCCCGCGCCGGCCTGAAGGCCCGGCCGCGGGACGGGTGGATGAAGGGTGTGCGGGCGGCCGCAGGCGCCGTGACTGCTCGCAGTGCCGACGGAGCGCCGGCCGGCCGGCTCGAGCTCCTGACAAAACCGCCCACCCCCTCTGCGCCGGCGCTGCACGCACAACCGGCCGCCCCCTGACGGAGGGGGTCCGCGATCTCGCGCACGCCGCCCCTGTCTTCACAGGATAGCGTACGGCGGAGGGGACTTCTCCCCGGCGCACGGAACGGTGTCGCCACGCCTGGAGACGCGCTCGGCCGGACCAGGCCGTCGTGGCCCACCACCCACCGGAGCGCGTCGACGAAGGTCACTGCTTCAGCTGCCTGGAGAAGGGGGAGTGCTGCTCGTCCCCGGCGGCGGCCCGGTCGCGCGGTCACGGCGCGAAGGGCGCGCGGCGGACGTCAGCCCGAGGTCACCGCCGTCCACCCGAAGGTGACGCCGAGCGGGGCCGCGGCGGCAGACCCGCCGGAGGTCGCGGAGGCGCCGGCGGGCAGCGTCAGCTCGAGGGTGTACGTGCGGGCAGCGCCGGCCGCGAACGCGCCGAGGTCGAGGCCGCTGAGGTCACACAGGCGGCCGCGGTAGACGCTGACGGGCGCCGCAGGGTCGGTGACGTCGGTCATCTTCACGCGCACGGCCCGGGCGAGGGTGCTGGTGTCGAGCGGCTGCGCTCCGGAGGGCTGCTCCGCGCCGAAGGTGAAGCGTCCGGCGGCGTCGCCGCTGTTCTGCACGACCACGGTACCCGAGACGGTGTCGCCGGGGAGGAACTGGTGGTCCGGCAGATCGACCGACCCGCCGGGGAGGGCCCGGGACCCGGAGGAGAACAGGTCGTCCGGCCGCGAGGCGGACGCCGACGACCACTGGGCGAAGGCGAAGGCGCAGACCGCGGCGGCCAGCGCGACCACGACGAACGAGACGGCGACACGGGAGAGGTTCGCCCTGCTGTGTGTCGCGACTGCTTCCACGGTGTCCCGGTCCTCGTTCGCCGCCCGCGGGGGCGGCGGTGGCTGCGTTCCGGGAGGTCTATCGGGAGTGCCTTTCCCAAGCCGTATAGGTAGAAGCACCCATTCTCGGCAACGCGGAGGGATCGGGCGTGCCCGCGCGCCGCGGGCCGCCGGGCACCGGAGGGTGACGGGAGGACGGGAGGGCGAGCGGGAGCGGCCCGGCGGTGGCCGCGGCGGCCGCCCGCCGCGAAGGCCGGGACGGCCCGGACGCGGGCGGCCGGGCGCTGAGCGGAGCGGCCGCGTCAGCC